>CAIPUN010000068.1 GCA_903868245.1 uncultured Sphingomonadales bacterium
CCGCAGCGCGCTTTGTGCGCGGACACGCAAATGAAAGGCCGTCTATCCGACCGGGTAGGCGGCCTTGTTCTATGTGCCGCCAATGCTTATGTTGTAGTAGAACGCGGTTTATCTGAATCGCGATGATCAAGATCGGAGCCACGTCATGAGCCAGCTTGTTCCTCCATCGCAGTCGCGCATGTCCTTGCTGCGTTTGGCGCTGTTTGTGATTCCGACGATCATGTTTCTTGGTTTTCTCTCTGGCACTATGTCGGGATCAACCGCCGACAACATATGGTATCAAACATTGCTTAAGCCCGCTATTCAGCCGCCGGGCTGGGTATTCGGCGTCGTGTGGCCCACTTTATATTTGATGATGGGCTTGGCATTGGCGATGGTGTTGAACGCGCGCGGCGCGCGGGATCGGAATGTGGCAATTGTCCTCTTTTTGTCGCAATTCGTGATCAACCTGACATGGTCGCCGATATTTTTTGGTGCGCATCAGGTGACAGCAGCATTTTTCATCATCTTGGTCATGCTTGGCGTTGCCATCGCGACGACCTTCGCATTTGCGCGGGTTCGTAAGGCTGCGGCGTGGCTGATGGTGCCCTATTTGGTGTGGATCAGCTTCGCGGCTATCCTGAATTTTCAGATCGACCAGCTTAATCCCGACGCGGAAAGTCTTTACGTTCCGGCAGCGACTTCCCAAATAGGGTGATATGGTCCATCCCCAGACTGCAATGGAGTGAATGACATGCAAAGCGAAAAGCGCATTTTTGACGATTTGGCTAAGGTTTTGAACGGCGTTGCCGGAACCGTTGCGGGCATGGGGCGTGAGGCCGAGGCGGGAATGCGCGAACGCGCGCGCGAATGGGCTGGCGGTCTTGATCTTGTGTCCCGCGAAGAATTTGATGCGGTTAAGACGTTGGCTGCCAATGCCCGCGCCGAGGCTGATGCGCTGGGTAAGCGGGTCGCTGCCCTGGAAGCTGCTTTGCACGCAAAAGGCGGTGCCGCCCCTGTCAAGGCAAAGCCAGCGACCAAGTCGGCAAAAGGTTCCGCCTAAACTTTTCCACAGTCGGCCCACAGCCTAATGTTGCGCGTTGATGCAAGCCCCTTGCGTGCGAGTCCGTCAGGGGGCAGACTCGACCCAACACCACAGGCGCAATCAATATGCACGACGCAGACGAACAATATGAGCAATTCGAGCGCGATGAATCCGCGCCCGTAGACATGCTCGCGGCTTTGTTCGAGGCGCGCGGCTGGTCATTTGAACTGGATAGCGAAGACGAAATCACCGCCGAATATAAGGGCAGCTGGGCCAGCTATCAGCTCCGCGCGATCTGGCGCGAAGAAGATAATGCACTGCAACTTATCATATTGCCGGATATCACGGTTCCCAGCGACAAAAGGGCGCATGTGTATACCGCGCTTGGCCTCATCAACGAGCAATTGTGGCTTGGCCATTTCGACATGTGGTCGGCCAATGGCATATTGTTGTTCCGCCATGGTAGCCTGATGGCATCAAACGGATTGTTGGGTGTGGACCAAGCGCAAACCATCATTGACGTCGCGATTGACGAATGTGAGCGTTTCTATCCGGTGTTTCAGTTCATCATCTGGGGTGACAAAAGCCCCGAAGAAGCAATCGCCAGCGCGCTCATTGAAACGCATGGCGAGGCGTAAGCCAGATTAACCCTCGCGTTTTGCCCGAATGAGATAATGCATATAGCCCATGGCGATGGGCTTATGCTGATCTTCTTGCCATGCCCGCGCCTCAACATTGGCCATAGTCCGACCAAGGCGCGTCACTTCGCCGACGGCGAAAGTCATATGGTTTAGACCACCGCGCATGAAATCGACAGTGACGTTAACTTGCTTGATGGCAGAATCGCTGCCTTTGGCGCGTAACGCCCGGTGAATAGCGGCGATAGCTGCAATCTCGAGCAAACCCGAAATCGCCCCGCCATGCAGGAAACCCGGCCGTCCCTGAACGCGGTCGGCAAAGGGCATGGCGACAACTGGCGCACCGTCGATCTCGTCGACAATCTTCATATCGAGCGCGCGGGCGTAGGGTGGAAGGGCGGGCATATCGATCATGCTACGCGGTCCCCGATGCGGATGAAGGTGCCGCTGGCATGCGCCAAGGGTTCGTCTGGATTTCCATTATGCGCAAAGCCACGGACGAAACCGATGCTGTTGGTCAAATGATAGCAAATCCCCCGACCATAAACGCGTTCACCGGAGGGCGATGGCCTTAGATAGTCGATCCGCAGGTCCATTGTCACTTGCGGGCGGAATTCACCAAGCTTGGTCCAAATCGACATGCTGGTCGCATTATCCATCAAGCTGATAATCACGGCAGAAGCCAATATGCCGGTTTCGGGATCCGCAACAAGGTCCTCGCGCCAATCAATCGCAAGCTCAACCCAGTCACCGCCATGGCCAACATATTCCATGTTGAGAAATCCGCCATGGCCGAATTTACCCATCATTTTGTTGACCAAGGCAGGGTCAAAGCTGGAACCCTGTGGCGTGATGCTGCCCAGATCAGGTTTGCCAAATGCCATCTTATTTACTCGCGATCGTTGCGGGAAATGTCGGTGCTAGACGCGCTTTCGAAAGCTGCTCATACGCAAAGCCAGCTTTCAGAACAGCATGGTCGTGCCATTTGGGGCCAATGAAGCTGAGACCAATCGGCAGTCCGCCAGATAAGCCCATGGGCACGGTCAAATGCGGAAAACC
>CAIPUN010000069.1 GCA_903868245.1 uncultured Sphingomonadales bacterium
GCGGTTATTCTCGGGCAGATAGTCAAAGAAGTCGCGGACCGACAATAATGCCTCAATATCATTCTCGAACGCATTGTCGGCCACGCCCGATTTGGTCGTATGCGAAACCGCGCCGCCCAGTTCTTCTTGGGTGACAACCTCATTGGTCACGGTCTTCACCACATCGGGACCCGTGACGAACATATAAGACGAATCCTTCACCATGAAGATGAAGTCGGTGATTGCAGGCGAATATACCGCGCCGCCCGCACATGGGCCCATGATAAGCGAAATCTGCGGCACGACACCGCTGGCCAAGACGTTGCGTTGAAAGACCTCGGCATAGCCGCCAAGGCTGGCCACGCCTTCTTGAATACGTGCTCCACCGCTGTCATTCAGGCCGATGACCGGCGCGCCCACTTTCATGGCGTTGTCCATGACCTTGCAGATTTTCATCGCGTGCGCTTCGGATAATGAGCCACCGAATACCGTAAAGTCCTGACTATAGACATAGACCAGACGGCCATTGATTGTGCCGCTTCCGGTGACAACGCCGTCACCCGGTATCTTTTGCTCCGCCATTCCGAAATCGGTACAATTATGTGTGACATAAGCGTCGAGTTCTTCGAAGCTGCCTTCATCTAGCAAGATATCAAGCCGTTCGCGCGCGGTCAGGCGGCCCTTGGCGTGCTGCGCATCAATACGCTTTTGCCCACCCCCCATTTTTGACGCCGCGCGGCGTGCTTCCAGTTCAGCGATATTGGCCGACATGGCATTCCCCATAAGCAATTTTGTTGTCCATAGCCTTGGCATCCTGTCGCAGCAATTGCAAATTAATCGTGTGATTAAATTCTGTTTAATCTGCCATGGATTCCAGGCTGCAAAAAATCAAAAAGCGGGTTATAGGGCCGCATCATGGTCGAACATCATCCCATTAAAGTTGCTGCGCTCTATCGCTTTGTCGCATTTGACGCGCCAGAGGAACTCCAGCCTCGCATTCAGGCGCAGTGCGCCGCGGGCGGCATCAAGGGCACGATATTGCTGGCGCAGGAGGGCATCAATGGCACGGTCGCTGGAAAGCCCGCCGCCATCGACACCTTAATATCATTTTTGCGAGATATTCCCGGTTGCGCCGATCTGGATGTGAAATATTCACACGCTGCCGAAATGCCGTTCTACCGGATGAAAGTCCGCCTCAAAAAAGAGATAGTCACACTTGGCGTCGAAGGCATTGATCCCAAGCGTGAGGTGGGGACCTATGTGCAGCCGGAGGATTGGAACGCCCTGATTTCCGATCCTGACACTGTGTTAATCGACACACGCAATGATTATGAAGTGGCAATTGGCACCTTCGAAGGTGCGGTTGACCCAAGGACCAAGTCCTTCAGCGAATTTCCCGATTGGTTTCGTACCCATCGGGCGGAGCTTGCGGCAGGCAAAACAAAATTTGCGATGTTCTGTACAGGCGGCATCCGTTGCGAAAAATCGACCGCCTTTTTGAAGGCAGAAGGCATAGACGAGGTCTATCATCTGGAAGGCGGCATTTTGCGTTATCTGGAGAATATTCCAGAGGCCCAGAGTAAATGGCACGGTGAATGCTTCGTGTTCGACGAACGTGTATCGGTGAAACATGGTTTAGAGCTTGGCGAAATGGAACTTTGCCACGCCTGCCGCCGCCCGATTTCTCAAGCGGACAAGGCATCAGCCCATTTCACCGAGGGGGTGTCTTGCCCGGCTTGCTACAGCGAGCGTACCGACGACGACCGCGCGCGCTTCGCCGAACGGCAAAGGCAGATTGCCTTGGCCAAAAAACGCGGCAAGCAGCATATTGGCGTCAATCCACGTGATGATGGCTAATTTGCGCTTTAGATGCAGCCAAGGATAAATGACCGCCCTGCCCATCCTCTACAGTTTCCGACGCTGCCCTTATGCCATGCGCGCACGGATGGCCGTAGCCGTCAGCGGTATGCCAGTTGAGCTGCGTGAGGTCGTGCTACGTGACAAGCCTGCTGAAATGCTCGAAGCTTCACCCAAGGGCACTGTGCCTGTTCTGGTGCTGCCCGATGGCAGGGTGTTGGAGGAAAGCCTCAATATCATGGGCTGGGCGCTCTCTCAGTGCGATCCAGAGGGCTGGCTGAGGCATCATGACCAAAATCTTGTCTCGGCGTCTGACGGGCCGTTTAAACAAGCCCTGGACCGGTATAAATATCCGCATCGTTATGATTTGCCCGATGGCACCGCACATCGCGACGCCGCTCTGACGCATCTTGGTGCTCTGAACGATAGCTTGTCAGGCGCGCCCTATCTTGGCGGCGCACAGCCAGCTTTCACCGATATCGCGCTGTTTCCCTTTGTACGGCAATTTGCCGCGACCGATGCCGAATGGTTTGCTGCTTTGCCCCTGCCCGCGTTGCAAGGTTGGCTTTCCGCGCTTGTTGGAAGCGACCTTTTCGTCTCTATCATGACCCGTTATCCGCAATGGAAATCCGGTGATGCGCCCGTCCATTTTCCCTAATTAGGTTCAGGACCTATTTCATCAGTACCAATTCTTCGGACATGCTGGGGTGTAAAGCGACGGTATCGTCAAAATCCTGCTTGGTTAGCTTTGCCTTAACCGCAATAGCCGCCGCTTGAAGAATTTCGCCGCTGTCTGGGCCTATAAGGTGCAGGCCGACAACCCGTTCGTCTGGACCCGCCACAACCATTTTATACAACGCCCGCTCATTGCGGTCGGCGAGGACGTTCTTCATTGCGCGGAAATCGCTTTTATACACCTTAACATCATCATGCTGTGCTCGTGCTTCGGCTTCGGTCATGCCCACGCTGGCAATGGGTGGGTTGCTGAAGACCGCCGTTGGAATGCAGTCATAATTGACCTTGCGCGGATTGTTGCCAAATACGCTGTCGGCAAAGGCATGACCTTCACGGATAGCAATTGGCGTCAATTGCACACGGTTGGTGACGTCGCCGACGGCATAAATGCTAGGAATATTGGTGCGATTGTCTTCGCAGACCTGCACCGACCCGTCTTTGCCGAGGTCAACGCCGACCTCCTCTAAGCCAAGCCCAATTGTGTGCGGCGTGCGCCCGATGGCCCATAGTAACAAATCGGTTTCGATCGTGTCGTTATTGTCGCCTTCAATCAAAAGGGTGCCATCATCCTGTTGCGTCACCGACTTAATGCCGAAGTGGAATTTGATCTCGATGCCTTTTTGGCGGCTTAAATCGACCAGCCTGTCGACAATCTCGTCATCATAGCCACGCAATATACGGTCGCCATGTGTTACAAGCTTAACATCCACGCCCAATTCATTGAAAATACCAGCAAATTCATTTGCGATATAGCCACCACCAGCAATCACCGCGCGCTTGGGTAGTTCAGGCAGGCTAAAAACCTCGTTTGACGTGATTCCTTGGCCTGCCCCAGGAATGTCAGGGACAGACGGCCAAGCGCCGGTAGCTATCAAAATATGCGCCGACGTAATGTTGCGCCCGCTGGAAAGTTGAATGCTGTTTGGTCCCGTCAGTATCGCGCGTTCGCGAAAAACCTCGACCTTGTTATTGCCTAATGTCTGGCCATAAAGGCCTTCCAAGCGGTTCACCTCAGCAGCGACATTGTCACGCAGGACACTCCAGTTGAATGTCGCGCCTTCGGTGTTCCAGCCAAATCGTTGTGCATCATGCAAATCTTCTGCGAAATGTGACCCATAGACCAGCAGCTTCTTTGGCACGCATCCACGGATAACGCAGGTACCGCCGACCCGATGCTCCTCCGCTACCGCAACACGCGCGCCATGCGACGCCGCGATGCGTGAGGCACGGACGCCGCCGGAGCCTGCGCCAATAACGAAAAGGTCATAATCAAAATTAGCCATAAATAATTCTTTCCTATGTCCCCGAATTATGGGGACAGGTGCATATTTTTACCAACGGGAATTCTCAGCCCTCTTTATCGAACATATTGCGATAATTCAGTTATCGCCAAGCGCTGCTTCAATCAGTGCAGTCGTAGACGGGTCAAAACCGCTTGGGCCATGGTCGCTTATGCTTTTGGCGATTTGCTTGCCGAGCTCAACGCCAAATTGGTCGAACGGATTAATCCCCAGCAAAACCGCATTTACGAACGTTCGGTGTTCGTAAAAGGCAATCAATGCGCCGATCGTTGGCGGTGTGACGTCATCCAGCAATATCGTCGTAGATGGGCGATTGCCTTCATAATTGCGGGCCAAATCATCCGATTGCTGCCCCGCCATCAGGGCGGCGCCTTGGGCAAAGCAATTGACCAATAAGGTTTCATGATGTGCGGTGTCAAAATCATGCCCAGGTGTTTTGCTGGCGATGAATTCAACGGGGATCAGATGTGTGCCCTGGTGCAGCAGCTGGAACACGGCATGCTGTGCATCGGTACCAACACCGCCCCATGTCACTGGCGCGCTGTGGCGTCCCAGCGGTACACCTTCGGCGGTAACGGACTTACCGTTCGATTCCATCTCCAACTGCTGAAGATAATCGGGGAGCAGACGCAGACGTTCGTCATAAGCAAATATCACCCGTGTCTGACATCCCTTGGTTTGGGCATAATACAGATCCGCAAATGCCGCTATTGTCGGGGCGTTTTCCATAACGGGCGCATCGCGGAAATGCGCATCCATAGCGGCGGCGCCATCCAACAGTTCTTGATATACCGCCCAACCAAGACCAAGCGCCACCGGAAAGCCAATCGAACACCATAAGGAATAGCGTCCGCCAACGGATTCATTGAACGGCAAGATACGACTTTCGTCTATGCCCCATTCGATCGCTTTGTCGGGATAAGCCGTCAGCGCCACAAACTGGGCATAGGGATCGGTAACGCCGCCGTCCTGCATCCATTCCATGGCGCTTGTCGCGTTCAGCAAGGTTTCGGTGGTGGTAAATGTTTTGGACGCAACGGCGACAATCGTCTTTTGCGGATCCATGTCCTTCACCGCCTCGGTCAAGGCGGCGCCGTCAATATTGGATACGACTTTGACGTCATAACGCGCGCCATCACGGCCAAGGGCGTCGATGAGCAATTTGGGACCAAGTGCCGATCCGCCAATACCGATATGTAATATGTGGCGGATATCACCCATCAGGCCGGCATCAATAGCCTCAACCAACCCGCGCATGCGTTGTTGAAGCGCGCGCGCATAAGCAACAGAATCCGCATCACCAGTGCCGCGTTCGGCGCTATGCTCTGCGGCGCGGCATTCCGTTACATTGATAGCAGCACCCGAAAACAAAGCCGCTTTGGTGACATCAAGCTGCATATCCTCGGAAAGCTTAACAAAATGTCCTAATGCTGCGTCATCAAGATGGGTTTTTGACAGGTCGAACCGAAGGCCTAAGTCCTCTATGGTCATTTTGCCCACGCGATTTGCGTCAGACGCAAACATGTTAACAAGCGATTGTGGCTGATGCTGTTCAAGCGCAGTCCATAGATTATCGGTCATTTTAATTCTCTTGATTAAGGGCGTTTCAACACCGCGTGAATCTCGGCGCTGGCAAATAACGCGCCTTGACGGTAAAAGGCCAGCCAATCCGTCAGCCGACGACAATATTATGTGAGATTTTGTGACTTCAGCACCTGAAAAGCCAGACGTTTCATCTGCAACTGCGCCTGCC
>CAIPUN010000070.1 GCA_903868245.1 uncultured Sphingomonadales bacterium
AAAGGCCGTTGCCGAATTTGCCAAGCACACCAACGGCCACATGACCGTGTTGTTCAACAATGCAGGGATCGGCGCTGGCGGCCCCATTCAGGACATGACCGACGAAGATATTGACCGCATGATCGCAATCAACCTGACGGGCGTGATCAGCGGCACGCGGGCGTGCTTTGATCTCCTGAAGAACACCGATGACGCATGCGTGCTCTATACAAGCTCCGCTGCGGGCATTTATGGTTCGGCGGGCTTAAGCGTTTATAGTGCCACCAAATTTGCCGTGCGCGCATTGGCTGAGGCGCATGACATTGAGTGGCGTCCATATGGCATTAAATCGCGCAGCCTGATGCCCGGATTTATTGACACCAACATTATCAGCAATGTCGACGCCGGAAGCAACATGTCTGGTAAAGAAAGGCTGCAATCGGCCGGCGTTGAAGTCAGCCCCGTTTCGATCATTGGCCCCGCGGCATGGGAAGCCATTCATGGCGAGAAGGTGCACACCCCCGTCAACAAAATGGCGAAGCAATTGGCCTTTTCTGCGCGCTGGTTCCCGAACCGTTTGCGTAAGCAATTGGGCCTATTGGGCGGGCTTGGCGACGTGGTGCAGACTAAGCCGCAATAACGTCAATTTTGCTGGCGAGGTCAATGTCACGTTGCGACAGGCCGTCCGCATCATGCGTAGTCAGCAAAATTTCAACGCGATTATACACGTTGAACCATTCGGGATGATGGTCCGCTTTTTCGGCGAGAATGGCAACACGGGTCATGAAACCAAACGCTTCGGCAAAATCCGCAAAGCGCAAAATGCGGCGAATGCCCTTGGCGTCTGCGTCATAAGTCCATTGCGGTAGTAGCTCCATCGCAGCATTGCGGGCGGCGTCATCCAGTGGTGAAATGTGCATATCCTAATCCTGCTTTTGCAATTGAACGAATATCTGCCTAAGTCGCGATATGTCTTCGCGTCAAGCATCCCTGCCATCGCTCCACATTGACAATGTCGCGGTCATGCGCGGCAACCGCCTTGTGCTGCGCGGCCTGTCGGTAGCGGCGCGGTCTGGCGACATCATTTGGATCAGGGGCGCCAATGGATGTGGAAAATCCACATTACTGCGCCTTGTCGCCGGATTGTTGACCGTATCGTCGGGTGCGATCCATTCCGAAGGTCGCATCGCGCTTGCGGATGAAAATCTGGCATTGGATGCCAATATGACCTTGGAGACTGCGCTCCGCTTCTGGGCGGACATGGACGGCGCATCCGCCGATGCACGTGACATGGCTTTAGCGGATATGGATTTGCTAGACTTGGCCCATATCCCCGTCCGTTTTCTCTCCACGGGGCAACGTAAGCGCGCAAGCATCGCGCGTGTGCTTGCTTCCCATGCGGACATTTGGTTGATGGATGAACCCTATAATGGACTCGACAGCGCAAGCTGCGCGCGGCTTGACCAAGCGATGCTTGCCCATGCAGCCTTGGGCGGGATCGTCCTTGTCGCCGCGCATCAACCGCCCTCCATCAACATCGCGACTAGCCTATTGCTCGACAAGCAAGGCGCGGCGGCATGAAGGCGTTTGTTGCTCTGGTAGCGCGCGAAGTGCGTCTGGCGTGGATCGGCGGCGGTCTATGGCTTCCGGTGGTGTTTTACCTCGCCGTCGCCACATTATTTCCCTTTGTAACTGGACCCGACAAGGCCTTGCTGGCGCGCACGGGCGGCGGCATATTGTGGATCGCCGCGCTGCTCGCGACACTTCTGCCCATCGAACGGCTGATTTTGCCGGATCGTCAGTCCGGCGTGCTTGATCAACTTGCCCTGCGCGGTTGGTCCGACGAACTTGTGGCGACAGCCAAGATCGCGGGGCAGATTGTCGCATTTGCTCTGCCATTGCTTTTGGCAACGGTGGTCGGTTCCGCGCTGATTGGTTTGCCGGAGGCGCAGTTGGGCACCCTACTGCTTGGCCTTACTCTGGCTTTGCCCGCTTTGTCTGGCCTGTCCGTGATGATCGCGGCCCTCACCGCTGGCCTAAGCGGGGCGAGTGCACTTGGCGGATTGTTGTTGGTGCCCATCACCATCCCGTTGCTCATCTTTGGCGCAGGCACCTTGGCCGAAGATCCCGGCAACGCGATGCAGTTGTTGGCCGCAACATCATTGGCGATTACAGCGCTGTCTCCTTTTGCCGCGGGTGCAGCTTTACGTGCTGGCAGAATTTAGAGTCAGCCCTGTTATTGCGCGGATATCTTCTGCGCATAGCCAGCCGCGACCATCGCTTCGACCATGTCAAACAGCTTCTCCGGATCCTGCGCGCGCAACATAGGGATACTGGCCTCCATCCCTTCGGCGATAACGATTTCGCGTTTACCCGTGCTGACCGCTTCCCAAATGAGTCTGGCAACCTTATCCGGATCAATACCATTGTCGATTGCTGCGTCACTGATGCCGCGCACAGAGCCATCGGCATTAAGCGCGTTGCGCGAGACATTGGTTTTAACCGACCCCGGGGCGACGACAAGGACTTTCACGCCCTGCCCCGCAACTTCACTGCGTAGCGCGTCGGCATAACCAATTAAGCCGTGTTTTGCCGCGCAATAAGCGGTGCGCATCGGTACACCCGCTTTGCCCGCCACGCTGGAGATCATCACAATCTGCCCACTACCGCGCGAAACCATGTGCGATAGCAAGGCTTGTGTGAGCGCAATGGGCGCGAGCAGGTCGACATCGATAATGCGTTGATAGACCGACAAATCTGTGTCCAATGCGGGCGATCGTTGGGAAATGCCCGCATTGTTCACCAGCACGTCGACATGCCCCTGAAACGCAATCGCTTCGGCCACTCTGTCAGCAAGCCCCGCATAATCGACCGTATCAAATGGCAAAATGAGACAGCGGTTCGCTGCGCCCGTTTCGGTTGCAACGCGTTGTAGCTCCGCGACATTCCGCCCGGACAATATCGCATAGCCGCCGCTGGCAACAAATGCCTTGGCCAAAGCTTCGCCAATGCCCGACGATGCCCCCGTGATCCACGCGGTTTTCTGTGCTTGATCTGTCAATTTTGCTCTCCTTATTCAATATTCCGTCAACGCAGGCTTGGCTGCTGTCAAGACATTCTGGCTTGCACTTTGGAAGCGACCGCACCACATGCGAGAAATGCTGATAGAAACTGAACTGACACCCAACCCTTCGACCATCAAATTCCTGCCCGGCCGTGTGGTCATGGACACAGGGACACGAGACTTTGCGTCGCCAGAGGAGGCCGAAGCTTCTCCCTTAGCAGAAGCACTTTTCGCGCTGGGCGATGTGACGGGCGTGTTTTTCGGGCAATCCTTTATTTCCGTGACCGCAGCACCCGGTGTTGAGTGGGCAAGCCTCAAGCCGGACGTGCTTGGCATATTGTTGGACCATTTCAGCGCCAACATGCCTTTGTTCAAGCCTGCGACAGCTGGCTTCTCGGTCCCGTCGGGCGCCGCAGATTATCCTTTGGATGACCCAGCCGATGCCGATATCGTGGACCAGATTAAGGATCTGATTGAAACCCGCGTCCGCCCTGCTGTTGCCAATGACGGCGGCGACATCATCTATCGTGGGTTCCAGAAAGGCGTCGTTTTCCTACAAATGCAGGGTGCCTGTGCAGGCTGCCCATCGTCGTCCGCAACGCTGAAAAACGGTATCGAACAATTGCTGAAGCATTATGTGCCTGAAGTCATAGAAGTACGCGCAGCTTAAAATCCCATATTGCGAAGGTAGAGATCATGTCACACCCACTGAACGACGCCGCCCTAGATCAGCTTTTTCGGGAAGCGCGTAGCTATAATGGCTATCTGGATACGCCCGTTTCGTCCGCGCAGTTGGAACAGATTTGGGACCTGATGAAATTTGGCCCAACATCTGCCAATTGCCAACCCGCGCGGATCATTTATTGCTGCAGCGAAGAAGCAAAGCAGAAGCTTGCCGCATGCTCCATGCCCGCCAATGGTGAGAAAATACTTCAGGCGCCTGTGACCGCGATTATCGGTATGGACCTCGAATTTTACGAAAATCTGCCGGAACTATTCCCGCATACCGACGCGCGGAGTTGGTTTGTCGGTATTGATGCGCTCATCGAGAAAACTGCTTTCCGCAACAGTAGCTTGCAGGGTGCATATTTCATGCTCGCGGCGCGCGCCCTCGGATTAGATACGGGCGCTATGTCAGGGTTCAACAATGCCGCAGTGGACGAAGCATTTTTTGCAGGCACTAAAGTGCAATCCAACTTCATTTGCACCTTGGGCTATGGCGACAAAGCGAGCATCTTCGAACGCAGCCCAAGGCCAGCGTTCGACCGCTTTAACAGCATTCTTTAATCAAGCGGCCAACGAACTGTCATGCGGACATTGGTCATCGATACAGCGACGCGCGCGTGCTCGGTCGCTTTGCTTGATGACGACTATGTTGTAGCGGCTGAACATGAAGTCATTGGCCGCGGCCATGCCGAACGTTTGCTTCCCCTGATCGCCGCATTGCCCGGTAACGGCAAGGCGGACCAGGTCTTGGTCAATGTCGGACCGGGCAGTTTTACAGGTATTCGCGTGGGCGTTGCCGCCGCAAAAGCTTTGGGCCTAGCATGGCACATTGATGTGCACGGCTATGGTTGCCT
>CAIPUN010000071.1 GCA_903868245.1 uncultured Sphingomonadales bacterium
GCTTTCCCGTGCCTTACGCGGCGCGCGCGTGGGGGATGTCAAAACCGTGCATTTGCCCACAGGGCCAAAGGAATGGGAAATATTAGCTATCGGCTATCCCTTGGCGGAATAGCCGAAAGAGCAAATCTGTCCTTGATGTCAGGCCTTGGGTGGCTGTTCCACGACGCGAATGTTCAATTCGCGCAGTTGCTTGGCCATGGCTGGCGACGGCGCACCCATCAAAAGGTCTTCCGCCCGCTGGTTCATCGGGAACAGCGTAATTTCGCGCAAATTTTGCACGCCGCACAACAGCATGACCATCCGGTCCACCCCTGCAGCCATGCCGCCATGCGGTGGCGCGCCAAATTGGAACGCACGATACATGCCGCCAAAGCGTTCCTCAACGTCCGCCTGTGTCAGTCCAGTAAGTTCGAACGCCTTGACCATCAAATCGGGGTGCTGATTCCGGATCGAGCCTGAGGCAAGCTCATAGCCGTTACAGACCATGTCATATTGATACGCCTTGATGGTGAGCGGATCTTGCGTTTCGAGCGCCTGTAGCCCTCCCTGGGGCATTGAGAAGGGGTTGTGCGCAAAGTCGATCTTTTTGTCTTCCTCGCTCCATTCGTAGAACGGGAAATCGATGATCCAGCAAAAACGGAACGCGTCTTTTTCAATCAGGTCAAGCTGCTCGCCCGTCCGCGTGCGTGCCGCGCCAGCCAACTTTGCCGCTTGCTCTTCCTTGCCCGCGGCAAAGAACAGGCCGTCGCCTGGTCGGCAGCCACACTGCTTCATTATAGCTGCTTGTTGCCTAGGAGACATATGGCGAGCGATCGGTCCCTTAAGGAAACCAAGTTCGAAGCCAACCCGATCCCCAAGCTCATTTAAACCAGACTCGTCAGTCGCGTCGCCAAATGTGATTTCTTGATTATAAGCAAGGTCACCGTTCAGAAAGTCAAAAAACGACGCAGATAAAAAATCACTGGAATAAGGATTAGCATAACCAAGACCAGCATGGCCTTCGCTGCGCGCCCATTCGTTCATGTCATCGAAGAATTTACGGCTCTTGTCGGCAGTCTTTGGCGCCGGGATCGCGCGGACAACGCCGCCACCCTCGACAATACGTTCAAACAGGCCAAAGCCGGATGTCTTGAAATATTGGGTGACGTCGTGGATGATTAACGGGTTACGCAAATCGGGCTTGTCGGTGCCGTAATCGAGCATCGCTTTTGAATGCGGAATGCGCGGGAACTGTCCTGCCGGTGTTACTTTTTTGCCGTCTGCAAAAGCCTCAAACACGCCCGCCATAACGGGTTCCATCGTGTCCCAGATTTCTTCCTGCGTGACAAAGCTCATTTCCAGATCAAGCTGGTAAAATTCGCCCGGCAACCGATCGGCGCGCGGATCTTCATCGCGGAAGCATGGTGCAATCTGGAAATAACGGTCGAAACCAGCAACCATCAACAACTGCTTATACTGCTGCGGTGCTTGCGGCAGTGCGAAAAATTTGCCGGCGTGAATGCGGCTTGGGACAAGGAAGTCACGCGCACCTTCGGGGCTCGATGCCGTCAGGATGGGCGTCGAATATTCGGTAAAACCGATATCTTCCATACGGCGGCGCGTTTCGCGAATGATCTGCGTGCGCTTGACGATATTGGCGTGCAAGGTTTCGCGGCGCAAATCTAGGAAGCGGTATTTCAAACGTGTTTCTTCAGGATATTCTTGCTCACCCGCGACAGGCAAAGGCAGTTCTTCCGATTTGCTCAAAACGGTTACGCTGCGGGCAAAGACCTCAATTTGGCCAGTTGGCAGGTTTGCGTTCACTGTGCTCGCGCTGCGGGCCTTCACATCACCATCAATGGTGATAACGCTTTCAAGGCGCAAAGCTTCCAAGATCGGTAAAGCGGGGCTGTCGGTATCGGCCACGATCTGCGTCATTCCATAATGGTCCCGCAGGTCGACAAACAGCACGCCGCCATGGTCGCGCTTACGGTGGACCCAACCCGACAGGCGGACGGTTTCGCCTACATGGGTATCGCGGAGTTCAGCGCATTTGTGCGTACGATAAGCGTGCATTGTTTACTCAATTCAAAAAAGCTGTGGAAAGCGGGCCTGTCAACAGCGCAGCGGCACTTTGTCAAGTCGTGAATGGGTGCTACGGCGATACCCAATGCAGATTCATCCACTTATCACCGACAGCAAACGCCTCGCCGAATTGTGCGCACGCCTTGCACAATCGCCTTTTGTTGCAGTCGACACCGAATTTATGCGGGAAAATACATATTATCCCGACTTATGTTTGGTTCAGCTGGCAGACGCCCATGAGGCCGCCGCAATTGACCCGAAGGCGGAGGGTCTGGACCTGACACCAATGCTTGAGCTGCTGTGCGAAAATGAGGATGTATTGAAGGTTTTCCACGCTGGTGGGCAGGATATCGAGATATTCTTTAACCTGACCGGCAAAACCCCGCACCCCATGTTCGACACGCAAATTGCCGCCATGGCGCTGGGTCAGGGTGAGCAAGTCGGTTATTCCAACCTCGTCGACCTGTGGATGGGTATCCAGTTGGACAAGGGCGCCCGCTTTACCGATTGGTCACGCCGTCCTCTGGATAAGCGTCAAATCGATTATGCAATTGCCGATGTAACGCATTTGTCGGTTATCTTTCCGATGATGCTTGAAAAGCTTAAGGCTACTGGTCGGGGTGCGTGGTTGAACGACGAGATGGAACGCATTTCCGACGCTGCCAATTATCGCAATGACCCGGAAAACGCATGGGCGCGGATTAAAGTGCAGTCGCGCAAACCCGAAGTACTTGGCCGCCTACAAGCTATGGCGGCGTGGCGCGAGAAAGAAGCGCAGCGCAAGAATATCCCGCGTGGGCGCATCATGAAAGATGAAACGCTGGCCGACATCGCCGCGCATCCGCCCAAAAGTCAGGCCGATCTGCCTAAAGTCCGCGGTTTATCGCCTGCATGGCGTGACAATGACATTGGTGCACGTCTGATTGCGGTGATTGAGGCAAGCCAGCCAATGGCGCGTGACGATTTACCTGACCGCGCCCGCTCGTCACCCGGCGGTGGCAAGGATGTTGGGCTGGTTGCAGACCTGCTGAAGCTATTGCTCAAAATACGGTCACGTGAGATCAATGTGGCCCCGCGCTTGATTGTGCGGACAGAGGAGCTTGAACGCTTGGCTGCTGGTGAGCGCGAAGACCTTGAAGTGTTAACGGGATGGCGTTTTGACCAATTCGGGCGCGACGCTCTGGACCTTGTCGAAGGGCGGTTGGCCTTTGCCGTCGTCAATGGCAAGCTCAAGATGACCCTGACACATGAACAAGACATGGTGCGGGAAACCGAGACTTAGATTAACCTTCCAGAACTTTTTTTACCAAATTCAAGTTTACGGGCGCATTTTCCGAGAGCGCCATGGCATTTGCGGATCGCGCAAATTTTTCAATGGCAACATAGCTACGTTCGATACGTCGCTTCACATAGCTTAAGGCATCGATGCTAATCGCTGCCCCCCGGTCAGCGAGCTGTTTTTGCAGCAATTGCTCAATCATCTCATCATCGGGCGGCGCGATGTCGAGCAACATGGCCGCGCCTAATCGCGACTGCAAATCAGGGAGTGCGATATTCCATTCCGCAGGTTGCCAACGCGATATCAGCAATAACGGCACGCCGCTCTCTTGCGAACGGTTCCACGCGTTGAAAAGTGTCTCGTCAGAACACGCCTCGGCTTCATCGATGACCGTACCATTCTGTCCGGAAAAATAGCGCGCCATTAGCGTTTTTCCGGAGCGCGCAGGCCCCGTCAAAATGGCGCAGCGTTTCGCCCAGCCCGCAACGCTAGACAGCCCGGCAAAGGCGGCTGCGTTCGAATCCGTGATGATGAGGCTGGACGACGCGCCACTACGCAATTCGTCCAAGGGCAAGGCAATTTGACGCATCGACCCGCTAAATGCGCTTAGGGCCGGGGTTGCGGTGCGGAAGGGGCCTGCCCCTCTGGCACAATGGATCTGACGACGTCATCAAGCGATGGCCCGGCAGGACCTTGCAAAGGTGCGCCGGTTTGATCCCCAGTCGCAGTATCTTCGATTTCGCTCTCCAAATCCTCTCCCTCGATAACTTCGGGTTCAAGAACAAGCGATGCATCCGCCCGCAGGCGGCCTGAGTTAAAGGCCGATTGGAACAATTGATCCATCCGCAATACGGCTTGATCTATCATCGCAGGAATGCCAGCTTCACTCGTCGTACGCAGCGTGAACGCACCCAAAAATCTGTTATCCGGACCATAACGCGCCGAGAAACGCCCTATAACTGGACCACCGGGCCATTGCCGTTCAATCCGCGCGATCGGAATGATAACGTCCGCCGCACCGAATTGGTCAAGGATCGTGCGCCACCAAATGCGGCTACGGCGTTCCGGTTGGCCCGCATTCAACAAAAGCGACTCGCCGCCTGCCCCACTTGGGCGGACATAATCGATGGTGCTGTCTGCGGTCCGAAATTTGGCCCAGCTCCGTTGCCATGATGTGCGCTGTTCAAATACCGTAGGGGCGCCTGCGGAATAAGTGATGGGTAATAACATCAAAGGCGCAGAACGCCTTGTAACCCCGCTGACGCCCAACAACTGCCCGGCGCGCGCGCGGTCAAACAGGACGCCGAGCTTTGCAACATAACGGCGTGGGCCGATTTGTTCTTGCTCCACGACAATGGCGGCCGTGATGCCATCCAATGTCGAATCGGACAAGCTAGCGCCTGCTTCATTATGGGTTTTGCGCCACAATGCCGCCCATGCGACGCGCTGTGCCTGCTCCCACCCTTTTTTTCGTGCGTCAAAAGCGTTGTCACCAACCACATTGACTGAAACGCCGGTAACTTCAAAGTCGCCGGCACTCGCAATCGGTGCAATACCGCGCTTTGGCCCTTCAATCTGCGCCACAACGATGCCGCCGCCGACCAGCGCCAAAGGCAGGCCAATTGCGGCTATGTGGAACCAATTCTTGCGCAAATTTGTCATCTCGGCACCTTTAGGCGACATAGACGTGGAATTCCAAGCTTGTTCTCGCTAACGGCGACAAATGGACGCAAAAGATCAAAGCTCAGAATCCTACACCTACGCCAAGGCGGGTGTTTCCATCGAAACCGGTAATGCCCTGGTGCGCGCCATTGCGCCACTGGCCAAAGCAACGCGTCGTGCAGGTGCCGACGCCGATCTTGGCGGATTTGGCGGGTTCTTCGATTTGAAAGCAGCAGGGTTCAATGACCCTTTGCTAGTGGCCGCAAATGATGGTGTGGGAACGAAGCTGAAGCTTGCGATAGAATCGGGGCGGCATGAAGGTGTCGGTATTGATTTGGTCGCGATGTGCGCCAATGACTTGATCGTGCAAGGCGCAGAGCCGCTTTTCTTCCTTGATTATTATGCAACCGGCAAGCTGGACAACGCCATCGCGACATCGGTCGTGGCCAGCATCGCAGAAGGCTGTAAGTTAGCTGGATGTGCTCTGATCGGTGGCGAAACAGCGGAAATGCCAGGCATGTATTCCGATGGTGATTATGACCTCGCCGGTTTTTGTGTCGGCGCAGTGGAACGTGACCAAGTCCTGACCGCCGATAAAGTTGTCGCGGGCGATGTAATCTTGGGCCTCGCCTCATCGGGCGTGCACTCCAACGGATTTTCCCTGGTGCGCAGGCTTGCGGTTGACAAAGGCTGGAAACTCGATCGCCCTGCTCTGTTTGACCAAAATATCATCCTGATAGACGCGCTGATGGCGCCAACCCGGATTTACGTAAAATCCCTGCTGCCCTTGGTGCGCATCGGAAAAATCCACGCCATGGCCCACATCACTGGCGGCGGATTGCTTGAGAATATCCCCCGCATTTTGCCTGCCGGGCTTCACGCGCATGTCAACGCAGACGCTTGGGCGCAGCCGCGTCTGATGGCATTCTTGCAGGCACAGGGAAATATTGAGCCAGAGGAAATGGCGCGCACGTTTAATTGCGGCGTCGGCATGGCTATAGTGGTTGCGCAGGCGGATGTAGCAGACGTGACGGCCGCTCTAGAGGCCGCTGGTGAGACGGTGTTTAATATCGGTCACATTGCAGCGGGAGACAAAGGCTGCACCGTGACGGGCTCGGTCGAAACATGGAGCGCGCAATCCGATTGGACTGCAACTTATGTGGGCTAAATTGCCCTTATCTCTCTGCCGCCCCCGGCAAAGGGAGGGCACATGAAAGCCAAAGTCGCCGTCCTCATCTCCGGTGCGGGCACCAATATGGCGGCCCTGTTATTCGCGTCTAAACTGCCAAGCTGCCCTTACGAAATTGTTTTGGTCGCTAGCAACAATTCAGACGCTGAAGGCCTAAAAATCGCGGCAGCAGAAGGCATCCCTACCTTTGCGATGTCACATATCGGCCTTGACCGTGCCGCGCATGACGCGGTCATGCATGAGGCGATTGTAGAGGCCGGTGCAACTTATGTCGCTTTGGCTGGATATATGCGGATATTGTCCACGGGATTCGTCGCAAAATGGGATGGACGCATGCTCAATATCCACCCTTCATTGTTGCCAAAGTATAAGGGCCTGCACACCCATCAAAGAGCTATTGACGCTAATGACACAGTCGCGGGAACCAGCGTCCATTTGGTTACGGCAGAGCTGGACGACGGCCCCGTGCTGGGCCAAATCGAAGTGGCGATTTTGCCCAGCGACACAGCAGATACACTCGCAGACCGCGTTAAAATGGCGGAGTATCAATTATACCCTAAGACACTGGCCGATTTTGTAGCGCGCGATTCCAACCCCGATATCTAACAGCGCAGACCCGCCCCCTCGCCCAACCCGAAACCGACGCAATTTTATCCCATGGCCTGCCGTGCTTCGGTGTCGTTGGTAACAAGCAATTCGATTATGTGTCCGTCGATCACCGAAAATACAGCAAGGCCGCGTTGCTTGTAAAAATCATCGACGCGGAGCGTATATATCGGCCTGCCTATTTCGGGTCAGTATCAGGCTGGATATTGGCAGCACCGAATGGGACCATATTGGCGGCTGGTTTGTCAAAAGCTGACGTGCGGCTGAGTTGCGTTCCCAGGACACGAACCTCATGGCTAATCGACCGACGTCCGACTTCCCTGATCTCGTCAGGAAAGTCGGACTATCAGTTATAAAAGTTGGTTTAGCCAACAATCTCTTCAGGTTTGAAGAAATAAGCGATTTCGATGGCAGCATTTTCATCGCTGTCCGAACCATGCACGGTGTTGGCTTCGATGCTTTCGGCCAATTCCTTGCGAATGGTGCCTGGCTCGGCATTTTCAGGGTTCGTCGCGCCCATGATGTCGCGGTTGCGCTGCATGGCATTTTCACCTTCAAGCACTTGGACAACCACGGGTCCGCTGATCATGAATTCAACAAGTTCACCAAAAAATGGGCGCTCTTTGTGTACGGCGTAAAAGCCTTCAGCCTGTTCACGCGACATGTGAATGCGCTTTGAAGCTACAATGCGCAGGCCAGCTTCTTCAAGCATCTTGGTTACCGCGCCCGTCAGGTTGCGACGTGTTGCATCAGGCTTAATGATAGAAAATGTGCGCGTAACCGCCATGAGATACTCCAAATAAATAGGGGGTGAATTTGCCGCGCATCTAACGACGCTGGGCCTTTTTGGCAAGCTTTATGGGCCTTGCACCCATTTGCCGCCGTCCTGTTTCCAGTAACGCCGTTCCACGCCCTCGCTTAAACTTCGCCACGCCGCACGTGCATTGTCCGTATGGCTGGGCGGAAAGAGATAAAAAATGCGATCGAAGTCCTTCTCAATGGGACGCCAGTTGCCATCAGCGATGACCACATAGCGGGCTTTATTGGCGGCTTCGGCATTATCGGACAGTAAAATGGGTTGAAGGGTATCTTCTCCTTCCCCCGCCATATTATGCGCCAAAAAACTGTCCGCCTTTGCCGCCCAAAGCGCGGAAGATATGGCGTCCAATTGTGCGCTGTCGTCACTGACGATCAATAACCGCCCGTCATCGTCCAATACTCGCTGGGCAATGACGGGAAGTATTTTTTCAGCAGGATCGCGAGTAAGTTGATAAAAATCGACCTGCATGATGCTATTACATCAGCCTTCGAAATTGTCGGCGACGAAACGATCAAGCAAACGCACGCCAAATCCGGTAGCACCCTTGTCCCATACGGGACCCGCTTTGTCGGCCCATACGGTTCCGGCAATATCAAGATGCGCCCATTTCACGCCGTCTTTGATAAAGCGGCCCAAGAATTGCGCTGCGGTAATGGAACCTGCGCCTTTCCCGCCAATATTCTTCATATCTGCAATTGGGCTGTCAATCATCTTGTCATAAGCCTTCGACAAGGGGAAGCGCCATAGCGGGTCGCCAGATACTTTACCCGCCGTCGTAAGCTTATCGGCAAGTTCATCACTGTTCGAGAATAGCCCAGCATATTCACTACCAAGCGAGACAATGATCGCGCCCGTTAGCGTTGCCAAATCGACGATATATTCTGGGTTATACTTCTCCTGCACCCAATGCAGCGCATCGCAAAGAACAAGGCGGCCCTCTGCGTCGGTGTTCAACACTTCAATAGTCTGACCCGACATGGACGTCACAATATCACCGGGACGTTGCGCATTACCGTCTGGCATATTCTCCACAAGGCCGCATACGCCGACGACATAGGCCTTAGCCTTGCGTCCCGCCAATGCCTTCATGGCACCAGCCACCGCGCCAGCGCCGCCCATATCCCATTTCATATCTTCCATGCCTGCCGCTGGCTTTATCGAGATACCGCCAGTATCGAAAGTAACACCCTTGCCAACCAATGCGACTGGCCGATCCTGAGCGCCGCCAGTGCCATCCCACTTCATCACCAATAGCCTTGCGGGACGACGCGATCCTTGCGCCACGCCCAGCAACGCTCCCATGCCAAGCGCCGCCATATCCTTATCATCCAGCACGCTGATTTCGACGCCCAGTTCTTTTAAATGCTGGCAACGCGCAACGAAGCTTTCGGGATAAATGATGTTCGCGGGTTCAGTGACCAATTCCTTCGTTAGGGCAACGCCTTCCGCTACCGCACGGTAACTTGTCCAATGCGCGCTGGCCTCTGCCGGCGCAGCAACGACGGTGAACGACTCCACGGTAGGCTTTGACGTTTCGGGTAATTTGGTGCGATATTTGTCCATCCGCCAGTTGCGCAACGTTGCGCCATAAGCAACCTCTGCCGCATGCTGCGCCGTTAAATTAACACCATGAACAGCGATATGTTTTGCGCCCGAAGTCTGCACCTTGGCGATAATGTCTCCGCCAGCTTTCTGGTAATCAGCCGCCTCACCTTCCGCCACGCCAAGCAGCATGACACGCACCATCTTGCCGCCTTGTTCGTTGATCAAAAGGAAATTTTGCCCGGCAGCACCCTCAAACCGCGACAGCTTTGCGGTCGCGTGAATAATGTTCGTGTTTTGCAAAGGAAATTCGAATTCAGCAAAGCTGCTTTTTGTAACGATAAATACGAGCACGTCGGCATCTTGGGGGCGCGCATCAGTGAAATTGATCTTCATGGAAGTAAACAGCCTTTCCGCTGGGTGTCATGTTTGACGATGCTATAGGCCTATTCTCTGTTCCGATTAAAGCAAAAGATGGTGTGAATATGCCAGTGTCTAAACGCAAATAGTACCATGCATGGCAACATGGGTGGACCCACAGCAATAGCGGCGATAAAGGGCGTATCGATTTTATGATTATTCCCGCCCCCCGACCCGCCCTTATGCGTTTTCTGCTTATGCCGATATTGCTCGGATGCGGTTCATTGCCAACCATTGCAATGGCCCAAAGCGAAGCATCTGCCAAAACAACACAGCAGGAAAGCGACCAAATCGGGTTTTCTGCTGCGGTTGTCGAATATGACTCGAATACTGAAGTCGTAACGGCCGAAGGCAACGTCATTGCCAATCGTGACGGTTATTCCGTGCGCGCAGATAAAATTGTTTGGAACCGCTCAACTGGCCGAGTTGTGGCCGAAGGCAATATCCGAACGGTCGGACCAGAAGGCGACGTCGCTTATGCTGACACAGTCGAGCTTACCGATACCCTGAAAGACGGCGTCATCAATAATATCCTTGTGGTGCTGGCCGACGAAAGTCGCTTGGCTGCCAATAACGGCACACGCAAGAATGGCGTCTACACGCTGAACTATGCTGCTTACACCGCATGTAAGGTCGAAACCGCCGATGGATGTCCGAAAAACCCAAGCTGGGAAGTGAAGGCCGTTAAAGTTGTTTATGATCCAGCCAAGAAACGGGTTGATTACGAGGGCGCGCGCATCGAGCTCTTTGGATTGCCGGTTGTGCCGCTGCCATATTTATCGCACCCTGTGGGTACAAAGGCTGGCAGCGGTTTTTTGGTCCCCAGCATCGGTTTTTCCCGCAACAACGGCATTGAGCTCGAGCAATCTTATTATTGGCGTATTACCCAAAGTCAGGATTTAACCGGATCCATCACTGCATTTTCAGATGCGGCACCTTTGGGCCGCGTGAATTTTAGGTCATTGGGAAAATATGGCGCGATCGACCTAGCAGCTTATGGCACATATAGCGACCGTATCAGCACGAGTGACGTTTCAACCTCGGTTGGGTCAAATGTGTTTCGCGGATATCTGGAGGGCGCTAGTCGTTTTCAATTCGACCCATATTGGTCATTTGCGACTTCTGGTCGCTATGCATCCGACCGAACATTCCTTCGGCGCTACGACATAAGCCGCGACGACCGGCTACGTTCGACGTTTTCAGTCGAGCGCATCGGCAGTAACAGCTATTTTTCATTAGCAGGCTGGGCTGTGCAGACTTTGCGTACAGGCGACCCGCAAGGGCTCGCGCCAATCGCGCTGCCCGAATTAGACTACCGCTTGCGAATGAATGCCCCTTTGGTTGGGGGAACTGTTCAGCTTCAAGCTAACAGCCTAGCCATTTCCCGTTCAGAGGGACAAGATACGCAACGGGCATTTGCTTCTGCCAAATGGGACCGGCGAACCATTAATGGTCTGGGTCAAGAAATGACGTTTACCATACTTGCGCGCGGAGATGTCTACAACAGTGACGATAATGCAAGCACGCTCACAGCCATTTACCGCGGTGAAACCGGCTGGCAAACGCGCAGCATATTTGCAGCATCCGCAGATATCAAATGGCCGTTCGTAGGACAGGCCTTTGGCAGCACACAGATTTTAACGCCGCGTGTTCAGGTGGTAGCAACGCCAGCCATAAGCAATCTGAATATTCCAAACGAAGACTCGCGGGCTGTCGATCTTGAGGATAGCAATATCTTCGCGCTGAACCGCTTTCCAGGCTATGACCGGTTCGAAGATGATTACCGCATAACCTATGGCTTCGACTGGGCCTTACGGAAGTCCAATTTTACGGCCGATGTCAATTTGGGGCAAAGCTATCGCCTGTCTAACCGCGCGTCGATCTTTCCGAACGGAACAGGACTGTCCGACGAAGCATCAGACATTGTTGGTCGTTCAGAATTTCGCTTTAAAAACATCGTAAAGCTAACACATCGCTTTCGGCTCGATAAAGACAATTTGGCCATCCGTCGCAATGAGATCGACGCCACCATCGGCTCACGTGGAACCTATCTGCAGGCTGGCTATCTTAAGTTGAACCGCAACATTGGCCCCACCTTAGAAGATTTGAAGGATCGCGAAGAAATTCGTCTCGCAGGACGTATCCGTGTGGCCCGATACTGGTCGGTTTTTGGATCGACCATTCTTGACCTTACCGATACCAAAGAAGACCCTACAATCCTCTCGGATGGTTTCGATCCAATTCGGCATAGACTTGGCGTTTCCTACGATGACGATTGCTTATCATTAAGCCTAACATGGCGGCGCGACTATCAACCTGTCGGCGATTCTCAGCGCGGCAATAGCTTCCTGTTCCGTCTGGCGTTTCGCAATCTGGGTGTGTAAGGCGTCATTTATTAATATTTAGACGGTTTTGTGGCCACTCATCTGCTGTTCAGCAAGCATTGGCTACCTAGCCGTCCGAAAATGATACTGTATTGGATCAATATAAATGAATTTTTATAAGCGCTTGTCCCTCGCTGCCGTGCTCGTCTCCGCTACGGCTCTGACACCGCTAATCGCCCAAACGGACTCTGATAATGGTGCGCCTGCAGCCAATTTGGATATACCCGAAGGACAACAGTTGTTTGGCAAAAACGACCCTAATGTACGTCGTGCAACAGCGCAGGTGAATGGTGAAATCATCACCGGCACGGACATTGATCACCGCCTCGCGCTTATCGTCGCAGCGAATGAAAACAAGTTACCGCCAGAAGAACTCGCCCGTTTTCGCGCGCAAATTCTTACCAATTTGATCGATGAAACTCTGCAGATCCAAGAAGCGGCCGCCAATGAAATTGAAGTTACAGAGGCTGAAGTAAACCAATATTTCGATCGCGTGGCACAGCAAAACTTTAACCGCCCAGCAAACGAGGTCGAAAAATATCTGATATCCATTGGTGCGTCGGTCGCAACACTCAAGCGCCAAATTAAGGGTGAACTTTCGTGGAGCCGTCTGCTTTCGCGCAATGTACGTCCATCTGCGAATGTAAGCGACGACGAAGTTAACGCTATCATTGAACGCATTAAGGCGACCAAGGGTACGACTGAATATCGCTTGGGGGAAATTTATCTTGCGGCGACGCCTGAAACCCTGGCGTCAGTGCAGGAAAACGCACGAAAAATAATCGAACAATTGCGCCAAGGCGGTAACTTCGTAGCTTACGCCCGTCAGTTTTCTGAAGCATCCACCGCGTCCGTCGGCGGGGATCTTGGCTGGTTGTCGCTCGCGCAATTGCCACAGTCGCTAGCCACAGCAGCTGCCGGCATGAACAGTAACGAGGTTCAAGCGGTGGCGTCACCCGGCGGTATCTCAATCCTTTTAATGATCGACAAACGGCAGGTTGCCACGGCTGATCCGCGAGATTCGGTGCTAAGCTTGAAACAAATTGCCATCACTTTCCCCAAGGGCACATCTGAAGCGCAGGTTACGCCATTGGTGAAGAGATTCAGTGAAGAAACCCAGAAGATTACAGGTTGTGGTGTCGCGGACGAAATGGCCCGCAATCTAGGCGCCGATGTCGTTAACCGCGACGGCATCAAAATCCGCGAATTACCTGCTCCATTACAGCAGGTTATGCTCGATTTACAGGTTGGCCAATCAACGCCACCTTATGGTTCTTTGGAAGATGGCGTTCGTGTGTTTGTCTTGTGTGGTCGCGACGCACCACAAGAAGCCGCGTCCGAGAGTTTTGACGAAATCATGTCGAGACTGGAAGAAGAGCGTGTCAATAAGCGCGCCCGCATCTACCTGCGCGATTTACGCCGCGACGCTGTTATCGAATATAACTGATGCCATTGGGCCGACTGGAACTGCCGCTGGCCGTTTCGGTCGGTGACCCGGCTGGCATCGGGCCGGAGATTATCGGAAAAGCATGGGAAGCCCGGCGCGCCTCTGGCTTGCCGCCTTTCTTTGCCATTGGCGACATTGGAAGCTTCGCGCCGCACTGGAATGGCCCAGTTGTCCGCATTGAAGATCCTGCCGATACGTTCAAGTATTTTGATAGCGCGCTGCCGGTCATTCAATTGCATAATTGTCTATCGGTTGTACCGGGCCGTCCGGACCTTGATGGAGCACATTGTGCGTATCAGGCACTAGAGATGGCGATTGGCTTTGCCCGAGCGGGCAGCGCCGCCGCGCTGGTCACTGGTCCCGTTTCCAAATCGCAGCTTTATGCCGTTGGGTTTACTCACCCCGGTCAGACCGAATTTATTGCCGAACGTTGCGGCGTAGCCAAAAATAATGCGGTGATGATGCTCGCTGGCCCCGACTTACGCGTGGTCCCAATGACGACCCATATTCCCCTGGCCGATGTAGCGGCAACACTGGACGCTAGGCTAATCCGCCAACGCCTGCGCGCCACAGCCAAGGGTTTGCAGCGCAATTTTGGTATCGAAAATCCACGACTCGCTATCGCTGGTTTCAATCCCCATGCCGGAGAAGCAGGCAATATGGGTCGCGAAGAGCTAGAAATATTTGAGCCAGCCATTGCCCAGGTCAGGAGTGAAGGGCTTAATATCATTGGCCCCTTGCCCGCCGACACGATGTTTCACGCCGAAGCGCGCGCGCAATATGACGCAGCTTTATGCGCTTATCACGATCAGGCACTTATCCCATTGAAAACACTATATTTCCATGATGCGGTTAACATAACCCTTGGGCTACCTGTTGTCAGGACATCACCAGACCATGGCACCGCTTTTGGTATAGCTGGCCAGAACAAAGCACTGCCATATTCCATGATAGCAGCAATCAAAATGGCGGAGTCAGCAGCATTAAACCGCCTTGCCGCCGCCGATGGTGGTTGATGACGGTTTCGCTGCCCCCACTTCGGGACGTCATTGCCCGCCATGGACTATCCGCCAGCAAGGCGCTTGGCCAAAACTTCCTTTTTGATGAGAAGTTGCTTGATCGTATCGCGGCTATCCCCGGCCCTTTGGCTGGCGAGTATGTGTATGAGGTAGGCCCGGGGCCCGGTGGCCTCACACGGGCGCTTTTGCGCGCCGGCGCACATGTTGTTGCCGTTGAGCGTGACCACCGATGCTTACCCGCGCTCGCGGAGCTGGCCGAGGCATTTCCCGGCCAATTGCGCGTTATCGAAGGTGACGCTCTTAAAATCGATCCCTTTGCCGAAATAGGCGCTCCATTTCACATCGTTTCCAACTTGCCGTATAATGTGGGCACAGCTTTGGCTGTTGGTTGGCTTGGTGGCAATACATGGCCACCAACGTGGAAAAGCTTAACGCTCATGTTCCAGCGCGAAGTTGCTGATCGTATTGTGTCCGCACCCGGAACTGGCGCATTTGGCCGCCTGGCTATTTTGGCACAGTGGCGGTCAAACGCTTGCATTGCGATGCCAGTCCATCGCTCGGCCTTTACCCCGCCGCCAAAAGTCATGTCAGCCGTAGTGCACCTTACGCCAAAGGAAGCCGCAAACGGGGTCAAAATGTCCGTGTTGGAAAATCTGACGGGGGCAGCCTTCGGTCAAAGGCGCAAAATGCTCCGGCAAAGCCTCAAAAGCGTTCCGGGTGCTTTGGAGGCACTCCAAAAAACTGGTATTGCCCAAGATCGCCGTCCTGAAACCGTAAGCATCGCCGAATGGTGCGCGCTCGCGCGGGAAGTTGGATAAACCCCTCTGCTAGGGGTGGTCCTTTTATGCTACCAAAGCTAAGACAATGTCATGCATACGCTAACCGCCAGCGAACGACAGGTTCTTGAAACAATTCAACAGCAGCCCATGCTTGAGCAGGTGCAAAGCTGGTCAGCGGTGAACAGCGGCTCTGGCAATCTCGATGGTTTGGCCGTGACCGCAAAAATGCTGGCGGAGGCGTTTTCGGCTCTTCCCGGCGAAGTTGCCTTGGTTGACCCCGAACCGGTCGACCGCGTGCTGACCGACGGTTCCATAAATACGGTCGCGCATGGGCAACATCTTTTGGTCACCGTGCGCGCTGATGCGCCAACACAATTGTTGTTTACGGGCCACATGGACACGGTTTTTCCTGCGGACCATGAATTTCAGAAGCTGCGCTGGTTGGAAGACGGGGTTCTCAATGGCCCCGGTGTTGCCGATATGAAAGGCGGCATATCCGTCATGCTTGCGGCATTACACGCGGCGGAACTTTCGGGAAGCCTCGCACGCACCGGCTATCAAATTCTAATCAACAGCGATGAAGAGGTTGGCTCGCCCTCATCCGCGAAACTGATTGCCAAGCTGACGCAAAACAAATTGGCAGCATTGACCTATGAACCTGCACTGCCCGATGGCACGCTTGCGGGGGCACGTGGCGGGAGTGGTAATTTCTCAGTCATTTTTTCAGGCTTGTCAGCCCATGCCGGGCGCAACCCCGATGATGGCCGCAATGCGTTGTTGGCGGCAGCGGATCTTGCGCTACGCCTCAAACTGCTTTCGCGCGACGGCCTCTCGGTCAACCCTGCCAAAATCGACGGTGGGGGCCCCAATAATGTCGTCCCCGATCATGCGATATTGCGCGTGAACTTCCGGCCACGTACGCCGGAGATTGTAAAACAAACCGAGGCAGATTTGCATCGGATCATCGCCGACATTGAACGCGAACATGATGTGCGTGCCCATCTGCATGGCAGTTTTGGTCGCCCACCCAAGCCAATCGACGAAGGAGCCACCAAGCTATTTGGCCTCGTCAAGCAATGCGGCGCTGATCTTGGCCTGTCCATCGCCTGGCGCTCCAGCGGCGGTGTGTGCGATGGCAATAACATCGCGGCGTGCGGTGTTCCAGTGGTCGACACGATGGGAGTCCGCGGAGGCAACATTCACAGCAAGGATGAATTCCTAATCGTCGAAAGCCTGACCGAGCGCGCACAATTGTCCGCACTGACCATCATGCGTTTATCCGAAAAAGGTGCTTTATGACTTTTCTGATCCGTCCGGCGAATATGGACGATTTGCAACCGATTTACGAAATGGCGAAACGCACTGGCGGTGGCTTCACGAACTTGCCACCGGACAAGAAAGCGTTGTCTGCAAAGCTGGAACGGTCTGCTGCTGGATTTGATCGTGTGGGGGATGATGTTGCAGACGATCTATATGTATTCGTGCTACAGAACAGCCTCACTGGCGAAGTACGCGGCACTTGCCAGATCTTCGGAAATGTTGGGCAGAAATGGCCGTTTTACAGCTATCGCATTGGCGCATTGACGCAGCATAGCGTGGAATTGGAACGCACCTTCCGTGCGGACATTCTCAACCTGTCGACTGATCTCGAGGGCGCTACGGAAGTCGGCGGTTTGTTCCTGCACCCCGGCGAACGCGCTGGCGGGCTTGGCATGTTGATTGCGCGCAGCCGTTATCTTTTCATTCGTAACCACCGCCAACGGTTCGCTGACAGAACTATTGCCGAATTGCGCGGTGTTATCGACGAGGCCGGCGGGTCTCCTTTTTGGGATGGCGTGGCCGGACGCTTTTTCGGGATGAGCTTTCAAGAGGCCGACGAGTTCAACGCAAAATTTGGCAATCAATTCATCGCTGACCTGATGCCCAAACACCCAGTCTATATCGCCATGCTTCAGGAAAGCGCAAAGACCGTTATTGGCGTGCCGCACCCTTCTGGCCGCGCGGCCATGCGTATGCTGGAAAATGAAGGATTCGCGTGGGAAAATTATATCGACATTTTTGACGGTGGCCCAACAATGACTGCCCGCACCGACCAGATTCGCAGTATCCGTGAGGCAAAGGACGTCACGATAACGGAAATAAGCAATTCCGTAGGTGAACAGAAGAGCGACCAAAAAAAGTTGCTCACGCTCGGCCGCTTGCACGCATTTAAGGCGGCTTATGGGTGGATCGATGATCGCGGCGATGACGTCATCATCGATGCAGGATGTGCGCGGGCGCTGAATATTTCGGTTGGCGATCAGGTGACATATGTGGAACGGTTTTAATGGCCTTGGTCGAAATCAATTTTGACGGAATCATTGGACCAAGCCACAATTATGCCGGACTTAGCCTCGGCAATTTAGCATCGTCAAACAACGCTGGCGCGGCATCATACCCTAAAGCTGCGGCCCTGCAGGGCATTGAGAAGATGCGCGCTAATATTGACCTCGGGCTGGCGCAGGGATTCTTCATGCCGCTCGACAGACCAAACCACCATTGGCTTAGCGGGCTTGAGACCGATATGCAGTCGGCAGAGCCGCATATCCGTGCGGCCGCCTTCTCGGCTTCGTCCATGTGGGCGGCAAACGCGGCTACCGTCTCGCCCGCACCAGACACAGTGGATGGCAAATGCCATCTGTCGGCGGCAAATCTGCTTACAATGGCCCACCGAAGTCATGAGTGGAGAGGGACGCTGGCGCAATTGCAATTGGCCTTCGCTAACGAACGGCATTTTGCCGTGCATGCCCCGGTGCCAGCGCCATTTGGCGACGAAGGTGCAGCAAATTTCATGCGGTTATGCGCGTCACATGATGCAGCGGGTATCGAAATATTCGTCTATGGCAAGACTGGCGGCCCCTTCCCTGCGCGGCAGCATGTCGAGGCGTCAAAGGCCATCGCGCGCGCGCACCGCCTTGGCCCGGACAAAGTTTTGTTTGTGCAGCAATCCGAGGCCGCCATTGCTGCTGGCGCGTTTCATAATGATGTCGTCGCCGTGGCAAATGAACGCGTGCTTTTCACGCATGAACACGCATTTGAGCACCCCGAGCAGACCTATGCCGACATTAAGCGGTTGATGCCTGAGGCAGAGATTATCATCGTTCCAGCCGACCGCGTGAGCCTGCCCGACGCTATTCAAAGCTATCTGTTCAATGCGCAATTGGTTACACTGCCCGACGGCGGCATGGTGCTTATTTTGCCTTACGAAGCGCAGGAAAATGCTCGGGTATGGGGGTGGCTAACCGAGATGGTAGAAGGCAATGGCCCCATCCGCAGACTGGTGCCTGTGAACGTGCGTCAATCCATGGCAAATGGCGGTGGTCCCGCCTGCCTGCGCTTGCGCGTTGTTGCCGACCCTGCAACCGTTGATCAGCGCTTCATTGCCGATGCGACAAAGCTGGATACCATCGCGGAAGTTGTGGCCGCGCATTGGCCCGAAACCATTGTGCCAGACCAGCTAGGCGACCCAGATTTGCTGGATAAGGTGCGGCTGGCGCGTATGGCTTTATTGGAAGCCACAGATCTCGTTGCACTCGCTTAACGGCGGAGATCTTAACACCACGCCGCACGTTGCCATACAGGCTAAAAAAAGCGCTGCTTTATACCTTGCTGGGAAAGTGATGGGTTTCTGTTGTCCCGCACTTGAATATTGAGAGGGTCCCGGATTCTGTTGCCCGGCTCCGGGGGGCCGCTGTAACCTTTCTGTTGCCCGGCCGGTTCGGCCGCGTTCTTTTAGTGTAAGTTCAGACCGTGAGGCCCAAAATTACGCTGCGAGAGCAAGTGCTTCGTTATCGTTTGCACCTATTGGTTATGAACCATTTCACGGCTTATTCATGCCGGGCAAAAACAATGCTTTTCAACGCACGTCGATCCTAGTTCAGCCCCTCCAAGACC
>CAIPUN010000072.1 GCA_903868245.1 uncultured Sphingomonadales bacterium
GCGGTTATATGAAGCTGAACTGCGCAAGCGCGAAGAAGTCGCAAGCGGCGAATATGCAGCCAAAACCGAAATCGGCTGGGGGCACCAGATCCGCTCCTACGTGTTGCAGCCATACCAAATGGTTAAAGACCTGCGCACCGGTGTCACGTCGCCGACGCCCAGCGACGTGCTCGACGGCGACTTAGACAATTTCATCGCTGCAGCATTGGCCCAGCGGGTAACGGGCGAGGCTGTTGCGGTTGACGACGTAGATTAATTCTAGGTCTGGCGGTCAAACCTGTCCTTAATCCCCCGGTGACGATGCGCTTCCTGCCAGCAACCCTCCGTCCAAATGTACTTCGCTGCCCGTCATATAGCTTGCGTCATCTGATGCCAGCAACAGGGTGATAGCGCTCTCGATGCTGCGAACGCTGCCGAACAATCACTTCAAGCTAAAAAACCGAGTTGACGCTTGCGTCAAGTGCGTGGGCTCCTTAAAAGACGTGTCTTAATCAGACGATTAAAATCCTATCGAAATGGAAAGCACTTCATGACCGATTCTTCCCCCAAATCCGGTCCGTTAAGCGGCATAAAGATTGTTGAGCTCGCCGGTATCGGGCCTGGACCTTATGCTGGGCAGTTGCTGGCGGACATGGGGGCGGATGTGATTGTCATCGACAGGCCGGGTGGCTCAATTGTGCCCAAGGCCATTGATGGGCGTGGTAAAAAATCAATCATCCTTGATTTGAAGAAGCCTGAAGCGGTGGCGGCATTGTTGAAGCTGGTTGCGTCGGCTGATGTCTTGATTGAAGGACTTCGGCCAGGTGTGACCGAGAGGATGGGGGTCGGTCCCGATGCATGCCACGCGGTCAATCCTGGTCTGATTTATGGCCGGATGACAGGCTGGGGCCAAACGGGTCCGTGGAACCAAATGGCCGGGCATGACATTAATTATATTGGCATGACGGGTGTTTTGAACGCGATAGGCAAGGACGGGCAGCCGCCGGTTCCGCCACTCAACATGGTTGGCGATTTTGGCGGTGGTTCGATGTTTCTGGTCAACGGTATTCTTGCCGCTTTGGTCGAACGCGCAAGGACAGGCAAAGGCAATATCGTGGATGCGGCGATTGTCGATGGCACCAACAGCCTGATGAGCTTTGTTCATGGCATGGCCGGGCTTGGCCAATGGCGCACGCAGCGTGAAGCAAATTTACTCGACGGGGCGACGCCATTCTACCGTTGTTATATGACATCTGACGGTAAGTTTATGGCCGTTGGTTGCATTGAACCGCAGTTTTTCGCTGCGATGATGGAGCGTTTGCCCATCGACAAAGATGCCTATGGTGGTCAGCATGATCGTGCCGCTTGGGCTAAGCAGCATGAGTTGCTTGAAGATATATTCGCGACCAAAACGCGCGACGAATGGGAAGCGATTTTCGCCGGAACCGACGCCTGTGTTACACCGGTGCTGGATTATGTCGAAGCCGCATCCCATCCCGCAAACGCAGCGCGGCAAGCCTTTGTGCAGGATGGTCGTTGGTTGCATCCGCAGGTTGCGCCGCGCCTTGCAACACAGCCATTGGCTTCCCATTTCGATATTGCGACAAAAGGCGGCGATTATGCCGCCATATTGACCGAGGCTGGCCTTGGTGAACAGGAAATCTCACAACTGATCGCGGCGGGCGCCGTGGTCGCAAACAAGGACTGAATATGACCGAAGCCTATATTTATGATGCGGTGCGCAGCCCGCGCGGCAAGGGGCGTCCTGATGGCGCTTTGCATGAAATTACGCCTGTAGATCTGGCATCACAAGTGTTGGCCGCAATCCGCGACCGCAATGGTCTGTCGGGCGAAGAGATTGAGGATGTGGCCTTTGGTTGCGTTTCGCCTGTGGGAGAACAAGGCGCAGTCATTACGCGCACCGCGGTCCTCGCTGCGGGCTATCCACACACGACTTCGGGTATTCAAGTGAACCGTTTTTGTGGTTCAGGTCTTGAGGCATCCAACATTGCCGCGGCCAAGGTGAAATCCGGCGAGTGCGATCTGGCGGTAGGCGGCGGCATTGAATCGATGAGCCGCGTGCCCATGGGTTCAGACGGCGGTGCATGGCCAATTGACCCACGTTCGGCCATTGCCAACTACTTTATCCCGCAAGGCATTTCAGCTGACCTTATCGCCACCAAATATGGCTATAGCCGTGACGATGTTGATGCTTATGCGGTTGAAAGCCAAAAGCGGGCTGGACGCGCATGGGCCGAAAAACGCTTTGCGCGCTCCATCCTGCCAATCAAGGACGTCATTGGGGAGATCGTGCTTGACCATGACGAATTGATGCGCCCGCAAACCGATATGCAATCTTTGGGTGCCTTGGCTCCTGCCTTCCAGATGATGGGCACGATGATGCCCGGCTTTGATGACATTGCCATCATGCGCTATCCTGACGTTGAGAAGATCAACCATGTCCATCATGCGGGCAATAGTTCGGGGATCGTCGATGGCTCGGCTGCCGTGTTGATTGGCACTAAAGAAGCCGGCGAAAAATATGGCCTGAAGGCGCGGGCGCGGATCGTGTCGATGGCATCCATCGGTTCGGAACCCGCCATCATGCTCACGGGTCCTGAATTCGCTGCACAAAAGGCGCTGGCGCGCGCAGGCATGGACAAAAACGACATTGACGTGTGGGAA
>CAIPUN010000073.1 GCA_903868245.1 uncultured Sphingomonadales bacterium
GTCCTTGCCACCACGTGCAAGACCAGCTGCCTTCAACGCCGCATGGTCAACAACAGCTTTGATGTCGATTTTCTTGGCGTCGATGAACTTCTGGATCATACCAAGATTTACTTCGGCATGGTCCTTGGCGAAGATATTGTTAAAGCCACGCTTTGGAATACGCATGTGAAGTGGCATTTGGCCGCCTTCAAATCCGTTGATCGAAACACCCGAACGGCTGGTCTGGCCCTTTTGGCCGCGGCCAGAAGTTTTGCCCTTGCCGGAACCGATGCCACGGCCAACGCGCATACGACGATGGCGTGCGCCTTGGTTGTCTTTAATGTCATTCAATTTCATGTCGTGCACTCGCTTTCGCTTTAATTCGCGCTAATGTAATTAGTCCTGAACTTGGACCATGTGACGAACTGTGCGGATCATCCCGCGCACTTCGGCAGTGTCTTCGATTTCGACAACGCGGTTCATCTTGTCAAGGCCAAGGCCTTTCAAAGTTGCGCGCTGCGAAGCGGGACGGCGGATCGGCGAACCGGTCTGTTTAATCTTAATCTTCGCCATATCGATTACTCCGCAATAGCTTCTGCGTCGGCTTCAGCAGTCTTGCTGCCACCGCGACCAAGAAGGTCGGCAATTTTCTTACCGCGACGCTGCGCCACCGACTTGGGGCTAGTCTGTTCAGACAAGGCCGCAAAAGTAGCACGGATCATGTTATATGGGTTCGACGTGCCGACCGACTTGGTCACAACGTCCGCAACGCCAAGGCTTTCGAAGACAGCGCGCATTGGGCCACCTGCGATGATGCCGGTACCCGCAGGTGCCGAACGCAATGTTACCTTGCCAGCGCCGAAATGGCCCTTGCCGTCGTGATGCAACGTGCGGCCATCTTTCAATGCCACGCGGATCATCGATTTTTTAGCAGCAGCAGTTGCCTTGTTAATGGCTTCTGGCACTTCGCGCGCCTTGCCATGTCCAAAACCAACGCGGCCTTGACCATCGCCAACAACGACCAGTGCAGCAAAACCAAAGCGCTTACCGCCTTTAACAGTTTTCGAAACACGGTTGATGTGCACGAGCTTTTCAATCGTGCCATCATCTTCTTCCTGTGCAGGACGACGATCATTGTTACGGCCACGGCCACCGCCGCTACCGCGATTGTCACCGCCGCCACGACCGCCGCGTCCGCGACGCTGGCCTTCGCCTGCTTCAGGGGCTGCGCCGTCAGTCACAGGTGCAGTGCTTTCAGTGTTTTCAGCCATCATTAAAACTCCAATCCGCCTTCGCGCGCTGCATCAGCAAGCGCTTTGACGCGACCGTGGAACAGGAAGCCGCCACGATCAAATACCACGCTGGAAATGCCAGCCTTCTTGGCGGCTGCGGCAACCCGCTTACCAACATCGGCAGCAGCTTCGGTTGTCGAACCGTTCTTCGCCTTCACGTCCTTGTCGAGCGTTGAGGCAGACGCAAGCGTCGCACCCTTCGAATCGTCAATGACTTGCGCGTAAATATGACGGCCAGTGCGGTGCACGGAAAGACGGGGACGTCCAGCAACCTGCGCCCGCAACTTGGAGCGAACGCGCTGACGGCGACGTGCAAAGAGAGACAATTTTGGCATTATTTCTTCTTCCCTTCCTTGCGGAAGATATATTCGCCGCGGTATTTGATGCCCTTGCCCTTATAGGGCTCTGGCTTCCTCCAGCGACGGATTTCAGCAGCAACCTGCCCAACCTTCTGCTTATCGATACCCGAAATTTCCACCGTAGTGTTGTCAGGTGTCTTGATTTCGATGCCCTCAGGGATCGCGAAGTCAACATCATGGCTATAGCCAAGTTGTAGCTTTAGCATCTTGCCCTGGCTGTTGGCACGATAACCAACGCCGGTGATTTCAAGCACTTTAGTAAAGCCTTCGGTCACGCCGGTGACCAAATTCTGCACGAGCGTCCGCTGCATGCCCCAAAAGGCGCGTGCCGCTTTGCTGCCGTTCGCAGGCTTTACCATGAGACCATCGTCCTGCATCTCGTAGGAGATCAGGTCGCTCATCGGCATTTTCAGTTCGCCCTTCGGTCCTTTGACCGAAAGTGTGCCCGCTTCCATGCTGGCGGTAACGCCTGCAGGAATGGGAACAGGTTTCTTACCAATGCGGCTCATTAGAATACCTCCGCCAGGATTTCGCCGCCGACATTCTGTGCACGCGCTTCGGCGTCCGACAAAACGCCCTTTGGCGTCGAAACGATGGTGATA
>CAIPUN010000074.1 GCA_903868245.1 uncultured Sphingomonadales bacterium
ATGGAAGATATCGGCTTTACCGAATATTCGACGCCCATCCTGACGGCATCGAGTCCCGAAGGTGCGCGTGACTTCCTTGTCCCAAGCCGCATCCACGCCGGCAAATTTTTCGCACTGCCGCAAGCACCGCAGCAGTATAAGCAGTTGTTAATGGTCGCAGGTTTCGACCGTTATTTTCAGATTGCACCATGCTTCCGCGACGAAGACCCGCGCGCCGACCGACTGCCGGGCGAATTTTACCAGCTTGATCTGGAAATGAGCTTTGTCACGCAGGAAGAAATCTGGGACACGATGGAACCAGTAATGGCAGGTGTGTTTGAGGCATTTGCAGACGGCAAAAAAGTGACTCCAGCAGGACAGTTTCCCCGCATCCCGCATTCAAAGGCGATGCTGGATTACGGCACTGACAAGCCAGATTTGCGCAACCCGTTGATCATCCACGACGTTACCGACCATTTTAAGACATCGGGCTTTGGCCTGTTTGAGCGTATTGTTGAGAGCGGCGGCGTCGTCCGTGCGATTCCTGCACCCAAGACAGCGGACAAGAGCCGCAAATTCTTCGACGACATGAACGAATGGGCGCGCAGCGAAGGCCATGCAGGCCTTGGATATGTTACCCGTAAGGGTGGCGAGTTTGGCGGTCCAATTGCCAAAAATCATGGCGAAGAAGGCATGTGCGCGCTGTATGATGCCATTGGACTTGGTCCAGACGATGGTTGCTTCTTTGCCGCGGGCAAGGAAGAGCAAGCGGCAAAATTGGCTGGCGCCGCGCGTACGCGGACCGGTGAGCAGCTTGATCTCATTGAAAACGACGCGTTCCGTTTCTGCTGGATTATTGATTTCCCGTTCTACGAATGGAGCGAGGAAGACAAAAAGTTCGACTTTGCGCACAACCCCTTCTCAATGCCTCAGGGAGGGCTACAGGCGCTAGAAACGCAAGATCCGCTAACCATCAAGGCGTATCAATATGACATGGTCTGTAACGGCTATGAGCTTGCCTCAGGTTCAATCCGGAACCAACACCCCGATTTGATGGTCAAAGCTTTTGAACTCACTGGACTGACGCAGGCTGATGTTGAGGAGCGCTTTGGCGGCATGTACCGCGCGTTCCAATTTGGCGCGCCACCGCATGGCGGCATGGCTGCAGGGGTGGACCGGATGGTCATGCTGTTGTGCGGCGTGCAAAATCTGCGCGAAATTACGCTGTTCCCAATGAACCAGCGGGCGGAAGACCTTTTAATGGGTGCGCCGTCGCCAGCCATGGCCAAGCAACTGCGCGAATTGAACATTCGCGTCGTGGAACAGCCGCCCAAGGCCTGATTTTAGAGATGGGATGAAGAGAAGGATCTGCCCCTTTTGCGGACAGATCTGTGCTTTCGCTTGTTTGTCAGTGCAATAGATGCTGGAAAGCAGGCATGTCCATTGACCTTTCCCAGTTTGAAGTCGGCAAATTATATGACGGGGCATATGAAAAGGACCTGAAAAGCCTTCAGGATCGCTTGTCGGATCTACAGGCTCTGCATATTCTGCATGAAGCGCGTACATTAATCATTTTCGAAGGCTGGGATGCCGCGGGCAAGGGCGGTGCTATTAAGCGGATGACCTCTTCACTTGATCCGCGTTTTTATCAGGTCTTCCCGATTTCTGCGCCGACATCAGAGGAAAAGGACAAGCATTTCCTGTGGCGCTTCTGGAACAAATTGCCCGGCAAGCGGGAAATCAGCATTTGGGACAGAAGTCATTACGGCCGCGTGCTTGTGGAGCGTGTCGAGGGATTTTGCACTGAAGAAGAATGGCGGCGCGGCTATGACGAAATCAACGAATTTGAATCCCAGCAAAGCGAAATAGGGACGAAGATTATCAAGATATTTCTACATGTGACCGCCGAAACACAGGACAAGGTGTTGGTTGAAAGGCTTGATGATCCTTCAAAACGCTGGAAAGTCACGGCAGAAGATTTTCGCAATCGCGAAAAGCGGGCCGATTATCTCGGCGCGCTTCACGATATGTTCGTGCGCACGCACACGCTTTGGGCACCTTGGACCGTTATCGACGGAAATAATCAAAAGGCGGCACGGATAGCGGTCCTTTCGCATGTGATTGCAGAATTAGAGAAAAGCGTGCCGCAGGAATTTCCGGATAGCGATCCAGAGATTGTCGCTTTGGCGCAGCGGACGATCGGCTATTTCCCCAAGGGATAGTCTATACTTAAAATTTCCCATTCCTTTGGCCCTGTGGGCAAATGCACGGTTTTGACATCCCCCACGCGCGCGCCACGTAAGGCACGGGATAGCGGTGCATTCCAGCCTATACGCCCGTTGCTGGCATCGGCTTCGTCATCGCCGACGATTGTGATCGTGCGGTGTATGTCGTCAACATCGGCAATCGTCACGCAAGCGCCAAAGAATATGCGGCTTCGGTCTTCTTGCTTGGACGGGTCAAGGATTTGTGCCGCTTTCATTTTTTTCGACAATTGACCCAATTCTCGGTCAATCGCGCGAAGTTTTTGGCGGCCATAGATATAATCCCCATTTTCACTTCGGTCGCCATTGCCTGCGGCCCAATGGACGATTTCGACGACTGCTGGGCGGTCGATGGCAAACAATTGTTCATAGCGTTCGCGTAAGGCCGCGAATCCGGCTGGGGTTATCGGGTTGGTACGCTCGGCCATGCCTTTGCCTTAGCCGTTCGGGTTGCGGAGAGTCGAGCCGCCATAGGTGCCATACCACCGCGCGTTGCCTCAATAATGGTCGTTACGAACGGACGCGTATCAACCCGGCGTTGACTTGCCCAAATAGGTGCTCAGTGGCGTAGATGACCGCACCCGAGCCTTTTCGGGATGGAGATGATCGTACATCACCGCATTTTCTAAAACGCGATAAACATAATCACGGGTTTCGCTGAGCGGGATTTTCTCGATCCAATCCATGATATCGATGCCGCCTGTACGCGGGTCGCCATAGGCGCGGAGCCATTTGTTCACATTACCCGGACCGCCATTATATGCGGCGATGGCCAAGGGGTAGCTTCCGTCATAATAATCGAGCATGCGCTCAATATAAGTGGCACCCAAGGCGATGTTGTAATCGGTATCAACGGTCAGCGCATCGGGACGGTAGGCCATTGAGATTTTGCCCGATGTTTCCCGCGCGGTTCCGGGCATTAACTGCATCAGGCCGCGGGCCCCGGCGTGGCTTACGGCGGCCCGGTCAAACTGGCTTTCCTGACGCATGATTGCATGGGCGAGCGTCCAAGTCTGGCTATGCGCCTCCGGAACATTAACGATGGGGTAACTGTTACCCAGCAAATCGGCGATACCATCGCTGCGCGCTGCGCGACCTGCCATCACTGCCAGATCCGGGCGGCCAAGCTTTTGCGAAAGGCCAAGTGCCGCCGTATATTCGTCACGTTCATCCGCGTGACGGGCAATGGCTCTGAAAAAGTTGCTCTGGTCACGCCAGCTGCCATATTTTGCGGCGAGCGCGGCTGCCAAATGCACAGGGGGGACATTACCGTCCTTAAGCACAGGCGGGGTAACGGCTACGCGCGGTACTTGCGGTAAGGGGCGGCGAAGCCGTTCCAAGGCCAATTGGCCAAAAAAGCTTTCAAAATATGCAGCCGCTTGTTCATAATAACGCGTGGCGGTCATCGGGTCTCCGGCCTTCGCTGCGGCCTTGCCCGCCCAATAAAAGCCCTTTGATCGGGTTTGCGCTGATTTGGCAGCCTTAGCATAACGTTCAAACATGCTCACGGCGTCACGAGGACGGCCCAAGCGGTCCATAGCCACCGATCCGGCCAACCAAGTGATACTGGTATATCGATCACGCGTAGCGAGATCCTGGTCGGCCATGGCAACGCCAGCGGGAACGGCGTCATCCACACGGGAGGCGATGCGGTATGCGACGTCATATTGGCCATCATTTTCGGCCGCGCGTGCATGCGTAAGCAGCAATTGGTACCAATCCTTTAGCACAGGGACTGGTGCGTCCAGATTTCCTCGGTTTGCAAGCATTTGGCGCACAGCCAGGCCGTTCCCAGCGGCGCGCATCGCATCCGCCCGCGCCGCCAGAAGACCGGCTTCGCTGTTCGCTAAAGCACCGGCCTCTTGCACCTTCAAATCGGCATCGGGTGCCTTCATCCGTGTTGCAAGCGCCGCCACAAATGCAGGGCGACGCTGCGGCGAGGTAAGCGAGATCCAGCGTTCAGCGCCGCGCGTCGATCCTGACCACAGCAGCCGGTCGACCCGTGCATCATGGTCAGCGGATGTCAGCGTGCCGCGGGCAATGCGGAAAACCCTTGCTTCATCTTCATCGCTCAAGACGCCGCCGCGCCATGCCGCGCGCGCCTGTGCCGTTGCGCGAGCCTTGTCGCCAACGGTATCCAGCGCCAAGGCAAATTTTGCGCGGCCTTCATTGGTAATTGGCGGCAAGCGGTCAAAAAAAGCGACAACTTGGTTAGGAGAGTAAGACAGCGGATTTATAGTCTGTTCAGTCTTTTTGCGCATGTCATCGGCATTTGGCCAATCGGGGTAAAGCATCAAAAAGGAGGCATAGTCGTTAAAACTATAGTTGCCCGGGGCGCTTAACATTTTCCAACGCTGCAGCGCGGCAGGGATTTTTCCCTCACTTGGGTCGTAAATCACGGGTGGCGAAAGTGGTTGTACGGATGGCGCGGATATTTGTCCGGTACCGCTTTGCCATACAATTCCGTCAGATTGTTGTGCCGATGCAGACACGGTTAATGGAATAATGATTACGGATGCCGAAATGAGATGCTTTACCATGCTGGACATATTATGGACCCCAACCTTATCAATCGCTGAACAACCGACTATGTTAGCCTTAGCGTTCAATTTGAATCAGAATGAAAGTCATATTATATGTTTTCCGGATCAATACCGGCTCTAGTGACTCCTTTTTGCGACGGAACGTTTAGCGAAAAGCATTTTCGTGCCTTGATCGATTGGCAAATCGAGCAAGGTTCGAACGCTCTTGTGCCAGCCGGGACCACAGGTGAGGCGTCGACGCTGTCTAATGCGGAGCATCATCGGGTCATTGAGGTATGCATTGAACAAGCCGCTGGGCGCGTGCCTGTTATTGCCGGTTGCGGTTCAAACGATACCAACAACGCTATCCTGCATCTCAATTTTTCCAAGAAAAGCGGTGCTGCCGCTGGACTTGTGGTTGCGCCTTATTACAACCGGCCAAATCAAGAGGGCATTTACGCGCATTTCGAGCATATGACGAAAAAGAACGATTTGCCGATTTTGCTATACAATGTGCCGGCGCGCACGGTGACTGACATTAAGCCTGAAACCGTCGCTCGTCTGGCAAAGTTACCGACCGTCATTGGTATCAAGGATGCCAGCGGCGACATGCCGCGCGTCACCGACCATCGTTTGGCTTGTGGGTTGGATTTCTGTCTGTTGTCCGGCGTCGATGAACAGTCTCTCGCATTCAACGCGGCAGGTGGGAAAGGCTGTATTTCGGTGACGGCGAATGTTGCGCCGAAGCTATGCGCAGAGTTTCAGGCGGCTTGTGCGTCGGGTGACTATGATTTGGCGCGTGAGCTGAATGACAAGCTCTATCCCCTCCATTTGGCATTGTTTTCCGATGCGTCCCCCGGTCCAATCAAATATGCTTTGTCTCGCGTTATCGACGGCTTTCCAACGGAGTTGCGTTTACCCATGACCCCGCCGAGTGAGGCGAGTTGTCGTCAGGTTGATGCCGCTTTGGAGAATGCAGGCCTCATTTAATGACTCGTCCAAAGCCGGAAGCATTTAACAAAGTTAAAACGGTCGCTGAAAACCGGCGGGCGCGCTATGACTTTCATATTGATGACAAATATGAAGCTGGCATCGTCCTGACAGGCACTGAAGTGAAATCCTTACGTTTTGGCGAAGGTTCAATTGCCGAGAGCTATGCCGAAGTTCGCGATGATCAAATTTGGCTGATTAATGCCAATATTCCCGAATTCAGCCACGGCAACCGGTTCAATCATGAACCAAAGCGCCCGCGCAAATTGCTCCTTAATGAACGTGAAATAAATAAGCTGCATGGCGCGGTGATGCGGCAGGGTATGACGCTCGTTCCGCTCTCGATTTATTTTAACGGCAGGGGTAAGGCGAAAGTGGAGCTGGCCCTTGCAAAGGGTAAAAAAGCCCCAGACAAACGTGCGACCGAAAAAGAGCGCGATTGGAAGCGGGAACAAGGACGAATCATGCGGGATCGCGGATGAGCAAATTTAACGCCTGGTTTAACAAGCAAGCGCCGACGCGCGACAGCTTTGAACGTAGCCGTTTTCTGCGTCCTTTTGCGCAACGCGTTTTTCATCCGGCGTTGTGGCGTTTCACCCGCCGTTCGGTTCCGCGCGGCGTCGCGCTAGGTTTGCTGGTCGGCATTTTCCTGTTGATACCAGGTATCCAAATTGCTGGCGTAGCCTTATTGGCACTGCCATTCCGCGCCAATATTCCCATTGGCGCGGCGATGACCTTCCTTAGTATGCCAGCGACTACGCCGTTCATCCTGTTTGGGTCGATCTATGTCGGTGAATCCGTTTTGCGGTTAAATAATGGTTCTGGTCGCTTTTACGAACTCATTGAAACAGCCGCGCCTTTATCGGCTTGGGGCGACTATGTTTGGAACGAGGCGCCTCTTGCACTTGTTCAGGGGATTGCTGGGCTCGCCATTATTTCAATCGGTGCTGCGGTCGTCGGTTACTTTGTCGCCGCGTGGTTCTGGCGGTGGCGGATCAGTGCCAAATGGCGTCGTCGATCGAAGTCATTTCCGTCGGGTAAATGAAGGTCGGCGGGTTTGCGGCAGAACCGCTATGGCAATTACGAAATCTTGACAAATCACGCGATGCGTTCCAGCCCAAGGACAGGGTAGTTTTGCGTTAAGTTTGAATAGCATGATCTTATCAGGTGAGGGGCCGTTTTGAGCAAGATATCGCCGCCGACTGATGTTCAGATACTTGGCGGGGATGTCGAGCTATCTTCACGACGGGATTTGCAAAAGCTCGGAATCTTGGCGCTGACGACCTTATTGTCGCTCGCAATTCTGTGGTTTACGACCGAAAATATTGTGCTGCTAGGCTCTTGTGCTGGTGCCATTTTGGCGTCGGTTGGGCTGATCCATTACTTTCGCGGCAGACCTGCTGTTGAGAGTGCGCCTGCGTTTTCAGTGCCAGACTGGTCGATAACCCATGCCGCGATTGAGATGAGTAATGCCGCCATTGCGATCAGCGACCGGGCGGGTCAGCTGGTCTGCGCGAATAACCATTTCACCACTGCCTTTCCGGGATTGAAAGCTCCACTAGATGTTGGAAACGATAATGCTAATCGCGCCTTACTGGATGCCGCGGCTCAGGTGGCATGGCGCGACGGAAAAGCCGATATCGCCGCGATCGTAAATGAGGACCGGACCTATAGCGTAAAAGTCGCTCGTGCAGGCATAGCCGACGAATATCTGTTGTGGCATTTGGTGGCGGTGGAGGAGATCAACATTGAACGCCGCGCGATTGAGATGATCACGGGGCATATCGGCGAGGCCATGTCCAGTAGCGGTGTGATGGCCCTCGCCGTGACTGCCGATGGCAGAGTGTGTGCGGCCAATGACGCTTTTGCATCACGCGCGGCCAGCGCGGATCAGCAGCCTATTCTTGGTCGGCTCTTTGCCGATTTTGTCCGGATGGATGAAAAAGGCAGCGTGTACTTTGAAAGTGAAGGGCTCTGGGGTTTGCCGATCCGGTTGCTGCAGGTGCCATTAAGCGAACAAAATGCCGAAAGTACGGCACTTTTGCTAGCGGTCGACGAAGAAAGCGCGAAAGTGGATCGCGGCTTGGCGCTGGCACATGTGGAACAATTGCTATCGACGCTTCCTCTGGGGCTTGCCCTGGTTGATCGCGATGGACGGTTTCTATTTGCCAATGACGCCTTTGCGCGCGTTCTAGGCGTTGAGGCGCATATACTCCCACCTTATCCTGCCGACCTTGTTATAAATGAAGATAAGGGCGCGGTGCTCGAGAGCATTCGCCGCTATAGCCGCAGGTCAATGACCTCTGGTGATATTGCTATCCGGTTGAAAGAGCGGCCGGACGAGGTGATCGCTTTATCGATCGCAGGGGTGCGCGGATTGGGTGAGGCTGCGGTGTTGCTCGGGCTGAAGGATGATAGCGAAGAGATTATATTGAAACGCCAAGTTGCGCAGCAGACAAAGATGGAATCCATCGGTCAGCTTGCGGGGGGTGTTGCGCATGATTTTAATAATATCCTAACTGCTATCATTGGCTATTGTGACCTGATGTTGATGCGCCATAAGCCCGGGGACGGCGATTATGACGATATTCAGCAGATCAAGAATAACTCCAACCGTGCAGCCAGCCTGACACGCCAGTTGTTGGCTTTTTCGCGTCAGCAGACCTTGCGTCCACAAATCTTGCAACTCGCCAATGTGGTGGCCGATGTATCCAACTTGTTAAAGCGGCTTTTGGGCGAGACAGTGCAGCTTGAGGTGCAACATGGAGCCGGTGTTGGCGCAGTGCGGGCTGACCCGGGGCAGCTTGAACAAGTCATTGTCAACTTGGGCGTGAATGCGCGTGACGCCATGCCCAAGGGTGGCGTCGTACACATCCGCACAGCGGCTGTCAGCCAACACGAAGTTGCCGCTATGGGTCGGGAACTTTTACCAGTCGGTGATTATGTCCAATTATCTGTCGAAGACAGCGGCGTTGGCATTCCTAAGGAAAATCTGTCGAAAATTTTCGAACCGTTTTTCACGACCAAGGAATTGGGCAAAGGCACGGGGCTTGGTCTGTCGACTGTTTATGGTATCGTCAAACAATCTGGCGGGTTTATTTTTGCAGACTCCCAACTGGGGAATGGAACACGGTTTGACATCTTCTTGCCGGCCTATCGGGGCGATGTCCCCGCGCCGGACAGTGGCAAGCGCGAATCTTACATACAAAAGGAATTTTGGGGCAGCGGCCGGATATTAATCGTTGAAGACGAGGATATGGTGCGCGCGGTGGCCGAAAGGGCGCTTGTCCGGCAGGGTTATGTGGTGGAAACCGCGAGCGATGGTGAACAAGCACTGAAGCTCTTTGCCGACGGAAAGCGTTATGATTTGGTTATATCCGATGTCGTAATGCCGCATTTGGATGGCCCATCGATGGCACAGCGATTGCGCAAAACTTATGGGGATGTCCGTTTGCTGTTCATATCTGGTTATGCCGAGGAACAATTGCGGGAAACGATCAGCCTCGACAATGTCGCGTTCTTGGCTAAGCCTTTTTCCGTCCAGCAAATTGCCGAAGCGGTTCAAGACGCGCTTGCATAGGGTAATGAGGTTAGATATTGAAATAAAACATGTAAATTTTTTTGTTCCACTCTTGTTCTTTGAGAACAGAACGCGTACATAAGTGGTGTTCCGGGGACGTTTTTCGGAATAGGCATGACGCTAAGGAGTGGAAAAATGGCAGCAAGTCTCAAGATAATTGATGGGAATCAGGCAAACGGTATGAAAAATTCGGAACGTGAAAAGGCCCTAGAAGCGGCCTTGGCGCAGATTGATCGCGCATTCGGCAAGGGCTCAGCGATGAAGCTGGGTAGTCGTGAGGCGATTAGTATTGATGCTGTGTCGACGGGTTCGCTTGGGTTGGACATCGCGCTAGGCATTGGTGGCTTGCCCAAGGGGCGCGTGATTGAAATTTATGGTCCTGAAAGTTCGGGTAAGACGACATTGACCCTGCATGTGATTGCCGAGGCGCAAAAGGCTGGCGGTACAGCTGCATTCATTGACGCAGAACATGCGCTTGACCCCGCTTATGCCAAGAAGCTTGGCGTGGATGTCGACAATTTGATTGTGTCCCAGCCAGATACTGGCGAGCAAGCGCTTGAAATTGCCGACACTTTGGTGCGTTCAAACGCGGTGGATATCATCGTCATCGACTCGGTCGCGGCACTTGTACCGCGCGCAGAAATCGAAGGTGAAATGGGCGACAGTCATGTGGGCCTGCAAGCCCGTTTGATGAGCCAAGCGCTGCGCAAGATTACCGGTTCGATCAGTCGTTCAAACTGCATGGTTATCTTCATCAACCAGATTCGTATGAAGATTGGTGTCATGTACGGTTCGCCAGAAACGACCACGGGTGGTAATGCCTTGAAATTCTATGCTTCGGTGCGTTTGGACATCCGTCGCACAGGCCAGATCAAGGCAGGTGAAGATATTGTCGGCAACACGACCCGCGTGAAGGTTGTGAAGAACAAGGTTGCACCGCCATTTAAGCAAGTCGAATTTGACATCATGTATGGCGAAGGGATCTCCAAAACGGGTGAGCTGCTTGATCTGGGCGTAAAGGCCGGGTTGGTCGAAAAATCGGGTAGCTGGTTTAGCTATGATTCGATCCGCATTGGCCAAGGTCGCGAGAATTCGAAAAGCTATCTGACAGAAAATCCGGAGGTAGCGGCGCGATTGGAAGCCGCCATTCGCGGGAAGACCGAAGAAGTCGCAGAGGTCCTGATGACAGGGCCAGATGCGGACGACGACGTTTAGGATTTTTACGAACAAGCGTGGCCTTGCCTGAGGCCGCTGCTTTCGGCCCGCCCCGGTCCACCCTGGGGCGGGTCATTTTGTTTTGAGGTGGAGGTGCCGTCGAGGTTCAGGCTGTATGGGCGGCAGTGCGCGCTAATATCTTGACAGGCAGGCTGGCTAGGCCACTACTGCCTGCATGCATCCCGTCATTCATCTCATAGGATTACCGACCGACCAGAACAGCTCGTTCGAACGCGGCGCGGCCTTGGCTCCACCAGCCATCCGCGCGGCATTGTGGAGCGACCGGGGGAATTTATCCGCGCAATCCGGTCTTGAAATTGGCACAGACGTCAACCTCAAAGATCTCGGCGATTTGCCCTTATCGAACGTTGACTGCGCTGCAGATGATGCATCGATCATACGGGCCGTGACCGAGAGCTTGGACATAGATGCTATCCCGCTGTTACTTGGCGGGGATCATGCGGTGAGCTACCCCGTAGTTGCGGCGCTGGCGGCGCGGCATGGACCGCTGAACATCCTGCATTTTGACGCCCATCCCGATCTATATGCCGATTTTGAAGGCAATCCGCGCAGCCATGCCTCGCCCTTTGCACGCATATTGGAAGGCGGCCATGCAAAGCATATCGTTCAGGTCGGCATTCGGACATTGAACAAACACTGCCGCGAACAAGCAGCGCGTTACAATGTCGATATTCTGCCGATGCTGAACTTCGAGGTCGATATGGTGCCGATCCTTAGCGGCCCGATATACATCAGTGTTGACCTTGACGGCATCGACCCGTCCGAAGCGCCCGGCGTGGCGCATCCAGAGCCCGGTGGCTTAACGGTCCGCGAAGTCCTGTCCATTATTTCCAAACAAAGTGCGCAGATCGTCGGCGCAGATATCGTTGAACTGAATCCTGCGCGCGACGTGAACGACATAACGGCCATCGTTGCCGCCAAGTTGGTGCGCGAGATTGCCGCGCAAATGCATCAAAATTACGACCATCTATAAGGAAGCAGATATGCCCATCATCGTACACCATCTCAACAATTCGCGTTCGCAACGCATCTTGTGGCTGCTCGAAGAGCTGAACCTTCCTTATGAAATTCGCCATCATACCCGTGATGCCGTCACCAATCTTGCGCCAGAAGCGCTAATGAAGGTCCATTCTTTGGGTAAATCACCGTTGATAGAAGATGACGGTAAAGTCATTTACGAATCCGGCGCAATCGTTGAATATCTGTGCGCGCGGCATAATGGGGAGCACCTTGTTCCTGCCCGCGGTACAGAAGCGCACATCCGCTATCTGGAGTTCATGCATTTTGCCGAAGGCTCGGCGATGACGCCGATTTTGCTGAACTTGTACACGGCACGTCTGGGCGATGCTGCGGCGCCCTTGCATCCGCGCATCAATCAGCAGCTTGAAAGCCATTTTGCGTTCATGGACGACAATTTGAAGGCGACGGGCTGGTTTGTGGGGGATGCCCTTACGGGCGCGGATTTCATGATGAGCTTTCCGGCCGAAGCTGCGGTCAAAATGGGCCGCGCGGCGAATCTGCCAAACCTCACTGCTTTTGTTGAAAAAATCCATGCCCGCCCAGCATATCAAGCTGCCCTGCAAAAGGGCGGGCCCTATGCCTATGCATGATGGTGCCTGCAAACTGCATATCCGGCTTGCAGCGCGGCGAGTCGTTCCCTAAGTCGCTGTCATTATGACATCGACTAATGATATTCGCCGCGGCTTCCTCGATTATTTCGGTGGTGCCAATCATGACATAGTGCAGTCTGCGCCGCTTGTGCCCTATAATGACCCGACATTGATGTTCGTCAATGCTGGCATGGTGCCGTTCAAGAACGTGTTCACGGGCCTTGAAAGCCGTGAAACGCCGCGTGCAGCCTCAAGCCAGAAATGCGTGCGGGCAGGGGGCAAGCATAACGACCTCGATAATGTGGGCTACACGGCGCGGCACCACACATTTTTTGAAATGCTCGGCAATTTTTCCTTTGGCGATTATTTCAAAGAGCAGGCGATTACCCATGCTTGGACATTGTTGACCAAGGAATGGGGGCTTGACCCCGCGCGGTTAACGACCACCGTCTATCACACCGATGATGAGGCTTTCGAACTGTGGCGCAAGATTGCCGGCCTGCCTGAGGAACGCATCATCCGCATTTCAACCAACGACAATTTCTGGTCGATGGGCGACACTGGGCCGTGCGGACCGTGCAGCGAGATATTCTACGACCATGGCGACCATATTTTCGGTGGTCCTCCTGGAAGCCCGGATGAAGATGGCGACCGTTTTGTCGAAATCTGGAACCTGGTGTTCATGCAGTTTGAACGGCAGGACGACGGCACCGACGTGCCATTGCCTAAGCCGTCTATTGATACGGGCATGGGGCTGGAGCGGATCGCTGCGGTCATGCAGGGCGTAACCGACAATTACGACACCGATACGTTCAAGGCATTGATCAACGCGTCGGAAGAGCTCACGGGCACAAAGGCGGTTGGCGATCAAAAGGCCAGCCATCGCGTCATTGCGGACCATTTGCGCTCGACCAGCTTCCTGCTCGCCGATGGTGTGATGCCGTCGAATGAAGGCCGCGGCTATGTTCTGCGGCGGATCATGCGCCGCGCGATGCGCCATGCGCATATTCTTGGCGCAAAAGAGCCGTTGATGCACCGCTTGGTCGGAAGCCTCGCCGCCGAAATGGGCGCAGCGTATCCGGAATTACTGCGCGCGCAGCCCATGATTGAGGCGACGTTGAAGCAAGAGGAAACGCAGTTCCGCCGGACGCTCGACAAGGGCATTAAGCTGCTCGACGAAGCCACCACGGGCATGACCCCGGGGGATGTTTTGGCAGGTGACATGGCGTTCAAGCTTTATGACACATATGGTTTCCCATATGACCTGACCGAAGATGCGTTGCGTGCGCAAGGCTTTGGCATTGATCAGGCGGGCTTTGAAACCGCGATGAACACGCAAAAAGCAATGGCGCGCGCTGCATGGAAGGGTTCCGGGGCAAAGGCTTCGGATGATGTCTGGTTTGACATTGCCGAACGCGTCGGCAGCACCGAGTTTACAGGCTATGCCGCCAATGAGGGCGAGGGACAGGTGGTTGCGCTCGTAAATGATGGCACAGAAGTGCAATCAGCGGTCGCCAATGACACGGTTACGGTCATCACCAACCAAACGCCATTTTATGGCGAGAGTGGCGGACAAATGGGTGACGCTGGCGTTATTTCCAGCAGCAATATGCGCGGCGAAGTGACGGATACGGCAAAGCCCTTGGGCCGCCTACATGCGCATCAAGTCACTATTGCCACAGGCGAGATCAAAGTCGGCGACTTCGTTACGCTGAAAATCGACACGCAGCGTCGCAACGCGTTGCGCGCGAACCATAGCGCCACGCATTTGCTGCATGCGTCATTGCGGGATCGCTTGGGCGAGCATGTGACGCAAAAGGGCAGCATGGTAGCGCCGGATCGCTTGCGGTTCGACTTTTCGCATAACCAGGCAGTGACGCCACAAGAGATTGCGATGATCGAGGCCGATGTAAACGCCCAAATCCGGGGCAATGATGCGGTGACGACGCGGTTGATGACCCCAGACGATGCCGTCGCTGCGGGCGCGCTTGCCTTGTTTGGCGAAAAATATGGCGAAGAAGTCCGCGTGCTGACGATGGGCAAGAGCGAAGACACGCATTATTCGTTGGAATTGTGCGGCGGCACGCACGTCAACGCCTTGGGCGACATCGCCTTGTTCACAGTCATCTCCGAAGGCGCAGTCGCAAGCGGTATTCGCCGTATCGAGGCGCTGACAGGCGAGGCGGCGCGCTTATGGCTTGTTGGCCGTGAGACGCAGTTGAAGAATGTCGCGGCAATGCTGAAGACTGCGCCGGACGAAGTAAGCGTGCGTATCGAAACGCTTATGAACGAACGCAAGCGGTTGGAAAAGGAACTGTCCGAAGCCAAGACCGCGCTTGCGCTGTCTGGTGGTGGTGGTCCAAAGGCCGAGGCCGAACAAATCGGTGATGTCACCTTCATGGGGCAAGTTATCGCAGGCATTGAACCAAAAATGCTGCGCGGCCTTGCGGATGATCAGATGAAGGAAATCGGCACAGGTATCGTGGCCATCATTGCCGCCAATGAAAACAGCAACACGGTTGTGGTTGCTGTCTCGCCTGCCTTGCATGGTACCATAACTGCGCCCGATCTTGTGCGCGCGGCGACGGAAGCTATGGGCGCGCAAGGCGGCGGTGGCCGCCCCGACATGGCGCAAGGCGGCGGTCCTGCAGGTGCCGAATTGGCGCAAGCAGCGTTGGATGCGATAAAGGCGAAAATCGCTGGTTAAGTGGTGAGTTTGAGCTTGGGGGCCTCCTCAAGGCCTCCGGCTTCTTTTATTTGCCGCCTGAATTCGTCGCGCTTTTCGTGGATTGATGCGATGACGGGGCCCATGGCAACGCCAAGGTCTACTAACACTGCCTCTGATAGCTGAAGCGAGCTTTCTAGCGTTTCGGGCACGGCGTCAGTGACTCCCGCCTGATAAAGCCGCGCGGCATGATCTGGATCACGGGCGCGCGCTACAATCGTGATATCGGGTAACCATTTACGAACGCGCTTGACGATATGTTCGGCCAATACAGGTTGGTCCATTGTCAGGATGAGCGCCTTGGCATGACCCAAACTTAATTTATCCAACGTCTCGGGCCGTGAGATATCACCATAAATAACCTTGTAACCCGCGCGCCGCGCGGCAGTTACGGCGTCGACATCGGATTCCACGGCAACATAAGGCTGGCCATGCGTGGTCAGCATGTCGGCCACCAGCTTTCCGACACGGCCAAAGCCGATTACGACCGTTCGTGGATCTTGCGTGGGGTCTTGTTCGTATATCTCCTCATCGCTCTCGCGTAATTCCAGACGGCGGGCCATATCATGACCGATGCGCGCCAATATCGGCGTGATCGTAAGGCCAACTGCGGTGGCCACTTGCCAGAAATTAACGGTGGCAGCGTCAATGATCTGCGCTGCGCCGGCGACGCCTAATACGATGAGGGTTGTTTCGGACGGGCTGCCCATAAGGACGCCTGTTTCGGCTGCGGTACCCGTTCGTGCCCCGTTCAATTTCAACAAAATCGCCGTCACAGCCGCTTTAACAAGCACCACCGCCGCCACGGCGCCAACCAAGGCGGTCCAATTGGCGGCGACGAAACGCAAATCGACCTGCATGCCAATGCTGATGAGAAAGACACCAAGCGCTAGCCCTTTGAAGGGCGCAGTCATAACCTCAACTTCTGCATGATAATCGGTCTCGGCGATTAAGAGCCCAGCGATCATTGCACCTACGATAGGCGAGAGCCCAACTGCACCTGTCGCCAGGCTTGCCACAATGACGACGAGCAAGCTGACCGATACAAATAACTCAGGGCTTTTTGTGCGTGCGGCTTGTCCGAATAAGCGGGGTAGGAAAAATCGGCCGAGCACAAGCATGGCGATGATGACAAGGCTACCTTGCCACAATACGGTGACGAGACCTGACCATGAATCTGCACCGGCTTGAGGCGCCAACGCACCCAAAACGAATATAATCGGTACAATGGCCAAATCTTCGAACAGCAACATGGCCAGCGCGGACTTACCAACGGCGGAATGCGTGCCGGATATTGGGATTACCAAAGCCGTCGACGAGAGCGCTAATGCAACCCCAATGCCGATGGCGGCGGTCGCGCCATATCCGAACGCATATAAGCCAGCCGCGATAATCAGGCCCGCGCCAAATAACTGTGCCGCGCCGACGCCGAACACCAAGCGCCGCATTTTCCATAATCTACGGAAGGATAGTTCAAGACCTATGGAAAACAGCAATAATATAATGCCATATTCGCCGATCGGGTGAATAGCCTCTGGGTTGGTGATGGTGACCCATTCGAGCATTGGGTACATTGGCACCAAAGACCCAAGTCCCATTGGGCCAACCATTATTCCGACCAATATAAAACCAATGATGGGCGTGATGCGAAGCCGGGCAAACGCAGGTATGACTATGCCCGCCGCACCCAATATGACGAGCAGATCGCTAATGCCTTCTGTTTGTAGTTCGCCTGCCATAGCCTGCATTTACGCACAGGCGGCATGAGAAAGAAAGGGCAGGGTAATAAAAAAGCGCGGGAGTTGCCCCCCGCGCTCCTAAATATTCAAATGCGCTGGCGTTACATCCAGCTGCCCATTTTGATTTCAAGATTGGCGCGAACCTGCTCAAAAAACTGTTCTGTTGTCATCCAAGCTTGATCTGGGCCGATGAGAATCGCGAGATCCTTGGTCATATGGCCATCTTCAACGGTCTGAATGCAGACTTCTTCCAGCGTTTCTGCAAAGCGCGTAACTTCGGGTGTATCGTCGAACTTACCGCGGAATTTGAGACCGCCTGTCCACGCGAAAATGGACGCAATCGGGTTGGTTGAGGTTGCCTTGCCTTGCTGATGCTGGCGATAGTGGCGCGTAACCGTGCCGTGCGCGGCTTCTGCTTCAACGGTCTTGCCATCTGGTGTCATCAGGATGGAGGTCATTAGGCCGAGTGAGCCGAAACCTTGTGCAACCTGATCAGATTGCACGTCGCCATCATAATTCTTACACGCCCAAATGAACTTGCCTGACCATTTCAGAGCCGATGCGACCATGTCGTCGATCAAACGGTGCTCATAGACAATGCCCAATTCCTTGAACTTTGCGGCGAATTCGGCTTCGTAAACTTCTTGGAACAGATCCTTAAAGCGACCGTCATAATATTTGAGGATCGTATTCTTGGTCGACAGATATACTGGCCATTCGCGAGTCACGCCATAGTTCAACGAGGCACGGGCAAAGTCGCGGATGGAATCGTCGAGATTGTACATCGCGAGCGCAACGCCCGGAGAGGGGTAACGAAACACCTCTTCGTCAATTTTCTGCCCATCATCGCCATCCCATACGAGACGCAGCGTACCAGGGCCGGGAACCAGGAAATCAGTCGCGCGATATTGGTCACCGAAGGCATGACGGCCAATCACGATGGGGTCCGTCCAGCCCGGAATCAAGCGCGGTACGTTGTCGATGACGATTGGCTCGCGGAAAACTACGCCGCCCAAAATGTTGCGGATAGTGCCATTGGGCGACTTCCACATCTTCTGCAGACCGAATTCCTCGACGCGCGCTTCATCTGGCGTAATCGTGGCGCATTTTACACCGACGCCGAATTCGCGGATGGCGTTAGCGGAATCGACGGTGACCTTATCATTGGTCTTGTCGCGATATTCCATGCCAAGGTCGTAATATTTCAGATCAATATCAAGATATGGCAAAATGAGACGTTCACGAATCCATTCCCAGATGATCCGTGTCATTTCGTCGCCATCAAGCTCGACAACGGGGTTTTTGACCTTAATTTTTGCCATGGTAGAAAGCACTTTCCATTAGGGAGATTGGATGTTGAGCGGTGCCATAGCAAAGTCTGCCGTTTGTTCAACTGCATCGCCAATATTGTCTGAAAATGGCTGAAATTGTATCTTAGGTTGTAAGATGGCGGCGCATCCCCTAGCTAAGGCCCATGAGCAGACAAGAATTGACAAACCGGGGCGCCGGGGTTGCGAAATGGTCGTTTCCACCCGTCCACCCTGAGGGCCGCAAGTTCGGACTTATCGCCGCGGGCATAACCCTGTTTTTCGCCTTTATGGCTTGGGAAACACTAGCTTGGCCAATGGCAGGCGTCACCATATGGACGCTGGCCTTTTTTCGCGATCCCGCGCGTACGACACCAATCGATGAGCGGTTTATCGTGTCGCCCGCCGATGGGCTTGTTACGTTAATCGAACAAGTCCTTCCGCCAACGGAACTGCGTGGGCCCGATGGCTTGGGTGACCAGCCAATGACCCGCGTGTCGATTTTCATGAGCGTGTTCGACGTGCACATCAACCGGACACCTATTCGCGGCACCATAAAGCGCGTTGTGTATATCGCGGGCAAATTCCTCAATGCTGACCTTGATAAGGCCAGCGAGGAAAATGAACGCCAACATTTCCTCGTGGAACGCAGCGATGGCGTGCGCATCGGCTTTACGCAAATCGCTGGCTTGGTGGCGCGCCGCATCATCGCATTTGTGAAAGAAGGCGACAATGTTGCCAATGGGCAGCGGGTAGGCTTAATCCGTTTTGGCAGCCGCGTTGATGTGTATTTACCGCATGGCACAGCATCGCGCGTTATCAAGGGGCAGCGTTGCGTTGCCGGGGAAACTGTTCTCGCCGAAATCGGCGTTGATCAGGACCTAATCGCCGTCGCGCATTGATGGGCGCGCATCCCTCCCGTCCTGGCATATCCTTGCGCGCACTTGCGCCGAACGCAGTGACCGCGCTTGCTTTGTGCACAGGATTGTCAGGCGCGTGGTTTGCGATGCAGGGGCGCTGGGAAAATGCGGTTGCTGCCATTGTTATTGCCGGCGTTCTCGACGCAATGGATGGCCGTATCGCGCGCATGTTAAAAGGTGAAAGCCGTTTCGGCGCTGAACTGGATTCGCTCTCTGACGTGATTGCTTTCGGTGCTACGCCTGCTTTGGTCATATATATGTGGGTCATGCAGGATATGCCGCGTTTTGGCTGGACCATATCGGTATTTTTTGTGCTGTGTGCTGCATTACGTCTGGCAAGGTTTAACGCACAGATTGATACCGAAAATCAGCCACATAAGTCCGCTGGTTTTAATACCGGTGTTCCATCGCCGCCAGGCGCAGCACTGGCTTTGTTGCCGATGATGATCTGGTTTGAAACCGGCGCTGAATGGGTACGCGATTATCGCTTCATTGCGCCATGGCTGTTGCTGTGCGCGCTTTTGATGATTTCCAATGTCGCGACCTATAGTTGGTCGTCGATCAAGGTGCGCCGCAGCCTGCGTTTCATGGCGCTGGCGGTCCTTGGCCTGTTTACCGCAACCTTGGTTGCGGCGCCCTGGGTTGCACTCATCGGTGTCGGCGTCATTTACGTAGCTCTGCTACCGCTGAGTGTGATTAGCTACGCACGGGTTAAGACATCGCGACGGAACATCACCGAAGCCACTTGACCTCGGCCCTGCACGGGCTATGTTCCATTTTCGTTCTTATTTTGGAGGTGGCAGTTGGAGCCGTTGATTGTCATTGTCGTGGTGGTTTTTGCCTTATTAGGCGGGCTGTTACTTGGCTGGTTTGCAGGCAGCCGCATGGGCAGAGCAGGGCAGGAAACGACTACGCAGTTGCGGGCGATGCTGGATCAGGTTGTTGCCGAACGGGACAGCGCAAAGGATCGCTTGGCAAGGCTTGAAACCAGTTTGGAAGAACGCGAGCGGAGCTTTGCGGAACAGATTGCGGCGCTGGGTGATGCGAAAGAAAATCTGTCCGCACAATTTGGTGAGATCGGGCAGAAATTATTGGGTGAGGCACAGGCAGCGTTCCTGCAACGCGCCGATGAACGCTTTCATCAGGCGGGCGAGAAGAATGAAGAGCGGCTGAAGCAATTGCTTGGCCCTGTGGGCGAAAAGCTGAAGGCGTATGAAGAGCAGGTCGGTAAAATCGAGAAGGACCGGACTGAAGCTTATGGCGACCTGAAAGGCTTAATCGGCGAAATGCGCTTAGGGCAGGAACGCGTGTCGAGCGTCGCGTCCGGCCTGATGAATTCCTTACGCAATGCACCCAAGGCGCGCGGGCGCTGGGGTGAGCAGCAGTTGAAGAATGTGCTTGAGAGCTGCGGTCTGTCGGAACATGTCGATTTCGATCTGGAAACCAGCATCGATGTTGGTGATGGTTTACGACTGCGGCCTGACGCAGTCATCCATGTCCCGGGCGGCAGGACGTTGGTGATCGACGCGAAAGTGTCGTTGAACGACTATCAGGATGCATTTGACTCGGTGGACGATGATGTGCGCGCCGTTGCCATGGCGCGCCACACGCAATCGATGAAGAACCATATCGATGGCTTGTCGCGCAAAGCTTATTGGGATCAATTTTCCGAAGCGCCCGATTATGTCATCATGTTTGTACCAGGTGAACATTTTCTTGCGGCGGCATTGGAGCATGAGCCGCAATTGTGGGATTTCGCCTTTGATAAGAAAGTTCTGTTGGCGACGCCGACAAACTTGGTTGCCATTGCGCGCACCGTTGCGAGCGTATGGCGGCAAGAGGGGCTAGCGCGCGAGGCGAAGCAAATCGGGGCGCTTGGTAAGGAAATGTATGACCGCATTGCTGTGGCGGCACAGCATTTGAAATCGGTTGGCAGCGGGCTGTCATCGGCGGTGAATAACTACAATAAATTTGTTGGCAGCTTCGAACGCAATGTCATTTCAACGGGCCGGAAATTCGCCGATCTGAACATCGAAACCGGCAAGCGTGAATTGGAAGAGGTCCCTATGGTAGAGGCTTTGCCGCGTTATGGCGAAGGGGAATCGCTGCAACCGATTGAGGATCAACGCGACGCTAATGCGTGAAGCCTAACGAGCGTCGGAATGCCGAAACTGGTTTAGGACCTCATAGGCCATAACGGCGGTCGCGACTGCCGCGTTTAAGCTGTCCGCCTTGCCCCGCATGGGCATTTTGACCAGTTGGTCACATGCGGCTTCATAATCGTCCGGTAGACCCTGCGCCTCATTACCCGTCAGGATGAAGCATGGCGCGCTGTAGCGGGCGGCTTGGTAATCGGTGTCGGTTTGTAGGCTGGTGCCAACCAATTGGCCTTCACCCGCACGCAACCACGCGGTGAAGTCTTCCCACCGGCATTGCACGACCTTTTGCGTGAAAATGGCGCCCATGCTGGCGCGGACAGACTCAACAGAAAATGGGTCGGTGCAATCATCAATTAGGATCAGGCCGCCAGCCCCCACCGCATCGCCCGTGCGCAACATTGTGCCGAGATTACCGGGGTCACGCATCGATTGCGCGACAAGCCAGATCGGCGCTGCTGTGCGGTCCACATCCGCCAAAGCGGTGCCGTGGTCGCGATAAACGCCAACCACCGCCTGGGCGTTATCCTTGCCTGATAGTTTCGCCATAATTTCGGCGCTGGTTTCGATAACGTCGCCATTATTCGCCAGAACATCGGCTTCTAATGCGACCTCAAGGTCGTGTACGGGCCGATCTTTAACGCGAAACAGCATTTCGGGAAGAAATCCTGCCTCCCGCGCTTCGGTCATAATGCGCAGCCCTTCGGCAAGAAACAGCCCGGCGCGTTTACGGAGCTTCTTTTCACGAAGCCCGCGTATTTCCTTTAGCAGCGGGTTAGAAAATCCGGTAATTTCACGACGCATCAATCTTCGCCAAAGCCGTCGACAACTAAACCGACCAGCTTTTCAATCGCGAGATCGGCCTGTTCACCTTCGACGTGAATCGTGATTTCGCTACCCTTGGCTGCGCCCAGCATCATTAAGCCCATGATGGATGTGCCAGTCACCAATTGACCATCCTTCTCGACTTCAACTTTGATCCCTTCAGGCAAGCGGGACACGAACGTTACAAATTTCGCGCTGGCACGCGCGTGGAGCCCCTTTACGTTCACGATAGTGACGGTGCGGCTGATCCGTGTCATCGTGACGCTTCAAGCACTTCAGACGCAACGCTGATATATTTCCGTCCTGCTTCACGCGCGGCAGCGACCGCCTCTTTCACGTCGAGATTTTTGCGCGCGCTATCTAGGCGAATAAGCATCGGGAGGTTTACGCCCGCGATAACTTCAACGCGCCCACTATCCAGCAAGGAAATGGAGAGATTCGAGGGCGTTCCCCCGAACAGATCGGACAGGATGATGACGCCCTTGCCAGTATCGACCCTTTTAATGGCAGCGGCGATTTCATTGCGCCGCGCTTCCATGTCATCATGCGGGCCGATGCAGATGGTCGCAACGTCCTTCTGCGGACCCACAACATGTTCAAGCGCGACCAGAAACTCGTTCGCCAGTTTGCCATGCGTGACTAAAATCAAACCGATCATGTGATGTTGCTGCCTTGTCGCGACGTTACTCTGTCTGCGCCGTTAGCAGGCTCTTCCAGCGCGTCAATTGGTCTTGATGCCAGATCGCGATGTGCGACCGATAAGGTAAAGCCATCTTCACGCAACCAATTGCCAAAAGTCTCCGCAACATGCACGGACCTGTGGCGCCCACCGGTGCAGCCAAAGGCGATGTTGATATAGGCTTTCCCCTGCACGTCGTAGAGCGGCAGCAAGAAACGCAGCAGGTCGCGGATTTTCTGCAAGGCTTCATCATATTTAGGGTCGGTGGCAACATAATCGGCAACCGCCGCATCCAAACCTGTCATGGGCCGCAAATTGCTGTCCCAATGCGGGTTCCGTAAAAAACGCAAGTCGAATACCAAGTCCGCATTGTGCGGGACTCCGCGCGAAAAGCCAAAGCTTGATACTGTTATGTTAGAATGCGGTGACGTATCGCTGCTGAACCTTTCGCGGATAACAACTTGCAAATCATGTGCCGACAGCTTGCTGGTATCAATCACGGCCTCCGCCCATCGGCGAAATGGCTCCATCACGGACCGATCATTGGAGATGCCGTCCATAGCGGGCCGGTCTTGAGCCATGGGATGTCGGCGGCGGGTTTCTGCATAACGCCGTTCGATCTCGACGCCCGCGCAATCCAAAAACAGTGTCATTATTTGGAGATTAGGTTGGGACTGCAATTTTCTGATTTGCCCAATCAACGCCTCGGCGTCAAAGCCACGCGTCCGGCTATCAAAGCCTAGCGCCAGCGGGATATTTGGTCCATTCTCGCCGCCCGATGCAGGGATTTTAAGCAATTGGCTTGCCAGCTTGATCGGAAAATTGTCGACCGTTTCCCAGCCTAAATCTTCCAGCGTTTTTAGCGCGGTTGTCTTACCGGCCCCGGACACACCGGTAATCAACAGGATTTTCTGGGGCTCGGACGCTGTATTCTGTGTCACATCATTACGCTTTCATTGGACGTAGCTGCTGCATCTGCCACCGGGTGCCATTTAGCGTCAATGACCGACCGAAGCGCCCATTCGACCTTTAATGCACTGCTCGCCTGAAATGGGGCCAGCTTGAACAGGGGTACCGAAAAACCCGCCATACTTATGATGTGATGCTCAGGCGGCATTCGGTCAACGTCCTGCACCAATTGCACGACAAGGCGCAGTGGCGCGGAATGGACGAAATCGATGGGGCATATACCGATGCCGCGCACTTCAATTTTTCCGGCTATATTGGGCGCACAGGTCATTTGGGGCAGGCTATCGCTGCTTTCAATGTGTACTACATCGTCGCAGATGAGCTTTGCACCCCGGTCAATCAGGCGAAGCGAGAGGTCTGATTTCCCGCTACCGGAGGGGCCAATCAGTAATACCCCGTTGCCGTGTATGGCGACTGCACTGCCATGGACCATAGCCGACATTAACGTGTTGCCGCAGCTGCGCAGGGCAGGGCAATTTCGAAACATGCCCCACCTTTGCCGTCGACTCGGTCGCGCACGCCAATGCGCCCATGATGCCCCTCGATAATTGTTCGCGCAATCGCGAGGCCAAGCCCGCTATGCTTGCCGAAATTTTCGGTCGCTGGTCGTTCACTGTGGAATCGCCTAAAAATGGCTTCCCGGTCTTGTGGTGGCACGCCTGGGCCTTCATCGCTAATCCGGATGATGACGTCATCATCGGCCAGTGTCGCGGATATTTCGACCACCGCTCCCGGCGGTGAAAAGGACACCGCATTGTCGATCAAGTTGGTCAACATCCGTTCAAGACGGACATCTTCACCCATGACCGTTGCAATTGTCCGACGTGGCCGCGCAAAGGCTATGTTGACGTCTTTGTCGCTGCCCCGGTCTTCGCGTGCCTGAAGCAATTGTTCGATCATATCGCCAAGGTCGATAGGTTCAAATTTTGCCTTGGCCAGTTGCGAATCCACACGGCTGGCGTCGGAAATATCGCTGATAAGGCGGTCCATGCGCTGGACGTCGGCTTTTGCGACGTCCATTAATTGTTTCCGCAATTGGGGATCTTCGATGCGTTCTGCGCCATCAAGCGCCGACCTTAAAGAAGCCAGCGGATTTTTAATTTCATGCGCGACATCGGCGGCAAAGGCTTCGGTCGCGTCGATCCTTTGGCGTAGCGCTATGCTCATATCCGATAACGCACGTGCCAGCATGCCAATTTCGTCGCGGCGCGAGGGCAGGCGGGGAACGGTAACCTCTTGGGCGCGGCCAAGCCGAACCTTAACGGCGGCGCGGGCCAGATGGCGCAATGGACGAACGATGGTGCGGGCGAGGAAAACAGAGAGCAGAACGCCGATACCAAGCGCAAAAAGGAAAAACATACCGATCTTGAAGCGCTCTGCGCGGACATACAAGCGGATGTCGCGTTCATTGGCGGTTGTCAGAACAGTTAAGCCTCGGTCGCGCGCCGTTGAAGCAGCGCTAATCATATGCGTGAGGTCGGGCGCAAAGCGTACCTTTGACGCGGCATTGGAAGGCGTTGCCGCGCGAATTTCTGGCCATGCCGAAGGGATGTCTTCTACAGGTTCAGCATAGCGTTCCAGCTTGGCCGCGCCGACTAGAAAATCGAATAATACATCGATCCAGCGTGCCGCAATTTTGGTCCAGGGCTCGCTGTCGGGGTCGCGAAAGACATAAGTGGGTTCACGGCCCGCAAGGCTGTCCAATATTTTCGTGCCATCTTGGTCATAAACTCGAATGCGCGACAGGTTCAATTGCCCAAATTTGGCGATATAATCATCCCGCTTTTCCGTAGCGATAAGTGGCAGGCTGGACACAAGGAAACTGGCCTGAACGCGAGCTGCGTTTTCGCGCTCTGCGATTAAGCGGACGCGATAGCTGTCGAGGAAGAATAGACCGGCGCCTAACAGAGCAAGCACGAAGAGGTTGACGGCAAGTATACGGGCGGTCAGCGATAACCCCCGGCTCCATCCCAGCTGCAGATCAGCGGGTTCAGCTGTCTGCGAAGCGATATCCGGCCCCATAAAGCGTATCAATAGCGGTGAATTCAGGGTCAATTTCACGGAACTTGCGCCGGAGCCTTTTGATATGGCTGTCAATAGTGCGGTCATCCACATAGACGTCGTCCTGATACGCCGCGTCCATCAACTGGTCCCGGGTGCGCACGACGCCCGGTCGGTTGGCCAGCGCCTCAAGAATCATAAACTCTGTCACCGTCAGCGTAAGCGACTTCCCATCCCATCTGACGTGGTGGCGTGCCGGGTCCATTTCCAGCTTACCGCGGACCATCGGTTCTGGTTCGGGCTCTGCATCACCATTACCCGGGGCTTTGTCATAGGTTGCGCGTCGTAAAATTGCCTTCACGCGGGCAATCAAAAGCCGTTGCGAAAATGGCTTAGTTATATAGTCATCAGCACCCATTGCGAGACCAAGCGCCTCGTCCAGCTCCTCATCCTTTGATGTGAGGAAGATTACGGGCATATCGCTTTTTTCGCGCAACCGCCGTAGCAATTCCAGCCCGTCCATACGCGGCATTTTAATATCGAAAATGCCAAGATCTGCGGGATTTTCGAACAAAGCCTTTAATGCCGTTTCGCCGTCCGAATAAATGCGCGTAACATATCCTTCTGCCTGCATCGCAATAGATACAGAGGTCAGGATGTTCCGGTCGTCATCAACCAAGGCGATATTGGCGCTCATGCCCTAACTATAGGGTGGCAAACTCGGGGGTTCAATCAATTGCGCATTCTATGCAAAGTCTGTCGTGGATAACCTGTGTCTTGCAAAAAGATATGTGCCCTATTTGACGTTCTACGATGCATCGTATACCCGCGGCGTCTTCAAAGTGCATACGTATGCACTAGATTCGCAACTTATGCCGGAGTTTGTAATGTCGACACCACTGAATATCTCACTTGCGCAACAGGGTTTCGACACAGAAGCGACACTGTTTTGCAACCTCGGCACGGCCCCATTGGTGGAAGCCGCTTTGGCCAATTCAGAAGGCATATTGGCAAAGGATGGCCCGCTTGTTGTTAAAACCGGCGCGCATACTGGCCGCTCTGCGAAGGATAAATATATTGTCCGCGATGCCGAAACCGAAAATAGCATTTGGTGGGGCAAGACCAATGTTGCCATGGATCCCGCGCATTTCGCAGCATTAAAGGAAGATTTTATTGCGGCGCTTGGCGGTAAAGACAAATTATACGTTGCTGATCTGTTTGGCGGGTCGCAGCCTGAGCATCGCGTGAATGTCCGCGTCATCAATGAATTTGCGTGGCACAACCTATTCATTCGCACGTTGCTAGTGCGCCCCACTCAAAACGAATTGGCCAACTTCGTACCCGAATATACCATCATCGATTTGCCAAGCTTCCGCGCTGATCCGGCACGCCATGGTTGCCGCAGCGAGACGGTTATTGCGGTCAACTTCACGGAAAAGCTGATCCTGATTGGCGGCACCGCTTATGCTGGCGAAATGAAGAAGTCGGTTTTCGGCATCCTCAATTATTTATTGCCGGTAAAGGGCGTTATGCCGATGCATTGCTCCGCCAATATTGGTGCGGACGGACATACCGCCGTGTTTTTTGGCCTGTCAGGCACCGGCAAGACCACATTGTCCGCCGACGCCAGCCGCACATTGATTGGCGATGACGAACATGGCTGGTCCGATACCGCCGTTTTCAACTTTGAAGGTGGTTGCTATGCTAAGATGATCCGGCTGTCGCCTGAGGCGGAGCCTGAAATCTTCGCCACAACCAAGCGCTTTGGCACCGTGCTGGAAAATGTTGTCATTGACCCGAATACACGGGAATTGGACTTTGACGACAACAGCCTCGCCGAAAACAGCCGCGGGTCTTACCCCATAGAATTCATTCCGAACACTTCGGAAAAAAATATGGGGCCGGTGCCCAATACGATCATTTTCCTGACTGCTGATGCCTATGGCGTTTTACCGCCTATCGCGCGGTTAACACCTGATCAAGCGATGTATCACTTCCTTTCGGGCTATACGGCGCGTGTTGCCGGGACGGAAATTGGCGTGACCGAGCCGGAGGCGACTTTTTCCACCTGTTTTGGCGCGCCATTCATGCCGCGTCACCCAAGCGTCTATGGCAATTTGTTGAAAGAACGTATTGCTAAGGGCAATGTCCAATGCTGGCTGGTCAACACCGGCTGGACCGGTGGAAAGGCAACGATGCCTGGCATCAGCCGTATGCCGATAAAGGCCACGCGTGCGTTATTGAACGCGGCGCTGGATGGCACCCTGAACAATGCCGAATTCCGCCAGGATCCAAACTTTGGCTTTGAATTTCCGGTGGCAGTGCCGGGCGTCGACAGCGGCATCCTTAACCCACGGGCAGCATGGTCCGACAGCGCGGAATATGATGTGACGGCGCGAAAGTTGGCACAACAATTCATTGATAATTTCGCGCAATTTGCCGATCATGTTGATGAAGGTGTAAGGCAGTCGGCACCTAAAGTTCCTTAACCCGTCCGGATATGCCGGACCGATTGGAAGTCCGGAGAATGTCCAGTTTGAATGTCCGCTTGTTCGACGATGATGCGTCGATAGTCGCTATTGGTGAGGGCTTGTTGACCGCCACATTGCCACGTTCCGCATGGACGCATGAGGCGCATTTGGCAGCGTGCAGCTGGCTTGTCCGTGATCGTCTCGACATCAATATAGAGCGCGCATTGCCCGGGATTATTTCGACGTACAATATTGCGTGCGGTGGCGTGAATGATGATAGCCAGGGCTATCACGAGACGATCACCCAAGTGTATATCGCCGCAGTGAAGACGCATCTCGCGGAGGTTGGGAGCCAACTAGCTCTCTATCAGCTGGTCAATAGCCTGCTGCTATCAGCACGAGGACGCCGAGATTATCCGCTTCGCTTTTATTCCAAAGAGCTTCTATTTTCGGCGCAGGCCCGTCGGGTCTTTGTGGCGCCTGACATCGCTAGTCTAGATCGGATGTAAAGTAAGATTGCGAGGCATCTTTGGTTTCATGGTGTCTTTACTGGTGAAACTTTTTACCTGCAAAGACGGTCAAGACGGACAAAATGACGAACATTGCGACTTGATAGGCAAGGGTGATGGGCAGGAAATAGTCCGCTGTGCCTATAATTAATGCGGCCAAGCCAACCCACATCAGGTATCGGCCCCGCGCCACCAATTCGGCCAATATTAGGGAGGTTCCAAGCGCAAGCCAGAACCAATGCGTTGATAATGTGTCGAGCCACTCAGCCATATTTTTACCCTATATTGTTAAGTTGCTGACCGCAAATATTACCGTATGCTTGAGGTCAGGATATGGTCCTTAACCTTCATCCATCCCAATTAGATCATGATCGCTAATATGGTCTTTGGCTGGGATGCAGCGGTGGTTATAAAGTGGAAGAGTTAATTGCGGCGAACCGAGGTGGTGCGCTGCGATTTAAGTGTCGCATGATTGATTTGATGCATGTAGAGAAAGCAAAGTTGACGATAGAACGTTCCCGACATGCGATGGGCGGCGTTATATCCTGATCCGGAGCGATAAACATGCGTCTTGCCCGTTATGCCTTTCTTATAAGCGTATCCGCGCTGGCTTGCGGGCCATTATCTGCAAAAGGCGTTACCGAGGCGGACTTGCGTGGCCATGTTGAAATACTTGCCAGCGACGCATTTGAAGGGCGCAAACCGGGCACCGAAGGCGAAGCCAAGACAGTAAAATATATTGCCGAAGCATGGGCAAAGGCGGGACTAAAACCTGCGGCTGCGGACGGTAGCTGGTTTGATCCAGTTCCGCTGATTCAACGCGGGCGAGGCAGTTCTATTTATGCGTTCACCGCCAAAGGCCGCAAATTGCGGATCGTTTCGGACGATATTGTCCTGATCGGTCAACAAGCCGCCTATGTGCGCAGCAACGTGCCATTGATATTCACTGGAGCAGGCGTGACAGCGAATGGTAAGGTGGCGGCTGATGTTAAGGGTAAGGCCGCGATCGTCCTATTTGGTGCAGACAATGCACCGGACAATATGAAATCGCCGCGTGCCCGGCGCGAAGCGTTGATTGCGGCGGGTGCAGAGGCGGTCATTTTTGTGGGGGACAGCCAAGGCAATTGGCCGACCTTGCTTCGTCAGCTTTTGTCACGACCCATCGCGCTGGAAGCCAGAGAAAAGCGCGCGCCATTGGAGGGCGCCATCAGTACCGAGTTCGTGGTCGAGTTGGTTACCGCGGCTGGACAGGATTGGGACAAGTTACGCGCCAACGCCAAACAGTCCGATTATGCGGGCGAAGCGCTTGGTATTGACGCGGATCTGGAGGTAAAAACCGATCTGTATCGTTTCAACAGTTCCAACGTCATTGGCAAGATTGCAGGGCGTAAGAAAAACAGCGGCGCGTTATTGTTCATGGGGCACTGGGACCATCTGGGCATTTGTGCGCCTGAAGGCGCACCCGACCGTATCTGTAATGGCGCAGTTGATAACGCCAGCGGCATTGCGGTAATGAATGAAGTCGCCGAAGCCTTGGCCAAGAAAAAGCATGATCGGGATATCTATTTTCTGGCGACTACAGCAGAGGAAAGCGGCTTGCTGGGCGCTTATGCCTTTGCCGACAAACCTGTGCTGCCTTTGGACCAGATCATTCTTTCGTTAAACATCGACACCATCGCGATTGCACCGCGCGGGTCGAAGGTGGCGATTATTGGTCGTGGAACAACGCCGCTGGATACCGAGGTTGAAGCCGTCGCAAAGAAGACGGGGCGTGCAATTGAAGGCTCTACTGACGCCAATGCCTTCCTACAAAGGCAGGACGGGTGGGCGCTGGCGCAAAAGGGCGTTCCTGCGTTGATGGTGGGCGGTTCATTCGCTGACCTGAACCTGATGCAGAAATTTTTGGGCAGTGATTATCATGGCCCCAATGACGAGTTGACCGACAGTACAGAATTGGGCGGTGCAGCCGAAGATGCCGACCTGCACATCGCGCTCGGCCGTCATTTTGCCGACACGCGAAAATATAAATCGAAGAAGGCTGGCGAATAAAAAGGTTACTGTTTACATGGGCCGCCACGAATCAAAGCTTAATGCGGTGGCACCATGAAAGAAATTCCCCTCGGTCTGACATTTGACGACGTGCTGTTACAGCCCGGTGCGTCCGACATTTTGCCCAGCCAAGCGGATACGCGCACGCGGCTAACCAAAAGCATTTCTTTGAATATTCCCGTTTTGTCGTCGGCGATGGACACCGTCACCGAAGCGCGCATGGCCATCGTAATGGCGCAGCTTGGCGGTATTGGTGTCTTACACCGCAATCTCAGCATCGAAGAGCAATGCGCTGCGGTCCGTCAGGTAAAGCGTTTTGAAAGCGGCATGGTCGTCAATCCCATCACCATCGCGCCAGATGCAACATTGGCCGAAGCGCAGGCGCTGATGCTGGCCAATGCTATTTCCGGTATACCGGTGGTGGAAGCGAGCGGAAAGCTTGCCGGTATATTGACCAACCGCGATGTGCGCTTTGCCGAAAATCCTTCGCAGCCTGTATCCGAACTGATGACGCACGAAAATTTGGCGACTGTGTCAGCGTCCGTCACGCAAGAAGAAGCGCGTCGGTTACTGCATCAGCGGCGTATTGAGAAGCTGTTGGTTGTCGATGATGCCTATCATTGCATTGGCCTGATTACGGTTAAGGATATCGAAAAGGCCGTTCTGTACCCCAATGCGACAAAGGATAGCTCCGGACGGTTGCGCGTCGCCGCAGCGACCACCGTCGGTGAAAAAGGCTTAGCCTATACAAAGGCGTTAATTGACGCCGAATGCGACCTGATTGTCGTGGACACTGCACATGGCCATAGCGCGATGGTTGCTGCTGCTGTTGCCGAAATCAAGCGCATGGCGCCAGAGGTGCAGATTGTGGCTGGCAATGTCGCAACTGCCGCCGCCACCCGCGCGTTGATTGATGCGGGCGCAGATGGCATCAAGGTTGGCATTGGCCCCGGGTCCATCTGCACCACTCGCGTGGTTGCAGGCGTTGGCGTGCCGCAATTGACGGCAATTATGGAATCGGCTGCAGAAGCCGCAAAATCGGGGATTCCGGTGATCGCTGATGGCGGTTTGCGGACATCGGGTGATGTGGCAAAGGCGCTTGCGGCGGGTGCATCCTCAGTGATGGTCGGGTCGTTATTGGCGGGCACCGAAGAGGCGCCGGGCGAGACTTTCCTATATCAAGGCCGCGCCTATAAAAGCTATCGTGGCATGGGCAGTGTCGGGGCGATGGCGCGCGGATCTGCCGACCGCTATTTCCAACAAGATATCAAGGACCAGCTTAAGCTGGTCCCTGAAGGCATTGAAGGGCAGGTACCCTTCAAAGGGCCTGCACGTGATGTCATTCATCAGCTTGTCGGCGGCGTAAAGGCTGCGATGGGTTATACAGGTTCGCGCACGATAGCCGACCTTCAGGAACGCGCGCAGTTTGTGCGCATCACCAATGCCGGATTACGGGAAAGCCATGTTCATGACGTTACCATTACACGCGAAGCACCTAATTACCCGACGCGTTAAGTCATGAGGCCCGCTGCGCGCCTGCAATCGGCGATTGAGCTAGTTGACCAAATCATCCTTGCGGCCCGCGATGGCGGCGCATCTGCGGACCAGATTGCCAAACGCTTTTTTGCCGAGCGGCGTTATGCGGGGTCCAAGGACCGTCGCGCTGTGCGCGATTTGGCGTGGGGTGTCATCCGGCGTTTTGGCAAGCGCCCTGCGACTGCACGCTCGGCCTTCGCCGCAATGGCGGATGCCGATCCGGAACTGGCCGCTTTGTTCGACGGCAGCGATTATGGCCCGGCGGTCATTGACCCAGCAGAGGCGCGTTCGACGGGCGGTGCTTTGCCCAAATGGATTAAGCCTTTATTCTCCGCCCACATCGATGAAACCGAGCAAGCATCCTTGCTCGATCGCGCACCCATGGACTTAAGGGTCAACGCGTTAAAGGCCGGGCGGGAGGAAGTTGCGGCTTTGTTGCCAGAAGCGGAAATATTGCCAGCGCTCGACTTTGCGCTGCGCTTGCCCGGTGGTACCGCAATCGACAGCCATCCGGCTGTTGAAAATGGGCAGGTTGAAATTCAAGATTTGGGAAGCCAGCTCATCGTTGAGGCGTGTCAGGCCAAGGGGCTGGGTATGGTGCTTGACCTTTGCGCTGGTGCGGGGGGCAAGACGCTTGCCTTAGCAGCGGCAATGCGCAACGCAGGTCGCCTGATAGCGACCGACACCAACCGCAACCGTCTGGACCAGTTACAGCCACGCGCCGCGCGGGCAGGGGCAAGTAATGTTGAAACGCGTTTATTAAATCCTAATAAAGAGAAGGACATGTTGTCTGATCTTAAGGATAAATGTGATCTTGTTCTAATCGACGCACCTTGTTCAGGCAGTGGCACTTGGCGGCGGAACCCCGAAACGCGCTGGCGCTTGGATGCTGCACGGTTGAAGCGCGTGGTCGATGAACAAGCCAAGCTGTTGGACATTGGTTCGGAAATGGTCGCGCGTGGCGGGCATTTAGTCTATGCGGTATGCTCGCTCATCGAAAATGAGGGCAAGGGGCAAGTGGCAGCGTTCTTGAAATCGCATAATGGCTGGCGCGCGGTGGATGCTGGTGTTTCCATGGGGCGTGCCGATGGAGACGGTGTGCTGTTGACGCCTTTACATGACGGCAGCGACGGATTTTTCTTCGCGAGGCTCCAAAAGCTGTGATAGCGAAGCGAACCGAAAATTTTTGGATAAAATGTATGCGTTTTTCACCCGCGGCGATTGCTTTGTCATTCACGCTCGCCATTATGTCGAGCGCCAGCATTAGCGGCCGGGCGGACAAGGACATTGATACGCGGTCGATCGCTTTGGTTAAAACCGGCGATGAAGAAGCCAGCGCGGGCCGTGTAGATAGCGCAATAGGTTGGTATGAATCTGCGCTCGCGGTCGACCCGCGCAACCGCGCCGCTTATGTCGCCATGGCGCGCGCCGTAAAAACGCAAGGATTGAACGGTAAGGCCATCAGCTTTTATACAGAAGCGTTGGAGATTGATCCCAATTACCAGATCGCATTGGCCGAGCAAGCTGATGCCTTTATTGCCAAAGGCGCGCTGGAACAGGCGCGCAAGAATATGGCCCGGCTGACGACGGTGTGTCGCACAGATTGCGCCTCTGTTGCCCGCTTGTCTATCGCTATCGATGCAGCGTCACGTAAGGAACAGGCGCAGGCAAGTGCCATTGACTTAAAAACGAAATTGGGCGCAATGCCGGAGCCTCAGGCGAATTGATCGCCTAAATCAGGTCGGCAAATTCAGCGAGAATATTCTCATATAGCCGCTTTTTAAAAGGCACGATGAGTACCGGCACCATATGTGCATCCACCCATTGCCAGCTGGTGAATTCCTGATGCGCGGTATCAATATTGATATCGGCATCACTGCCCTTGAACCGCATCAGAAACCAGATTTGCCGCTGGCCGCGATATTTGCCCTTCCAGATCCGCCCAATCATATCATCGGGTAAATCGTAGAAATGTTCTTCTTTGCTGCGGGCAAGAATGTCGACCAGGTCTGCGCGGACGCCGGTTTCTTCGAACAATTCGCGTAAAGCCGCGGTTTCCGCGTCCTCGCCATCGTCAATGCCGCCCTGTGGCATCTGCCATGCGTCAGTACCTTCGGGCCGGTCAATGCGCTGCCCCACGAAAATCTTGCCGTGCATATTGGCAAGCATAATTCCCGCGCAGGGGCGGTAAGGAAGGTCGTCAAAACGAGCGGTCATCGGGCGGGCGATACTTCAGCGAGCATGATTTTTAAAGCATTGATATAGCCTTCAACATCGGCCTGAACCGACGGAATGGCTTGGCGAATGTTGATATGGCCGTGGATGTTGCCATCGGCGCTGATATGCAGGACTTTAACGCCCGCTTGTTTCAGCTTTTCGACATAAGCAAGCCCCTGGTCGCGCAAGGGGTCTAAGCTGGCCGTGGTCACCAGGCTAGGCGGCATGCCTTCTTGCGGGAAGTTAAGCGGTTCAGAACGATAGTCACCCGGCACCGCCGCATGGCCTTCGCCGAAATAGGTCATGGCCTCTTCGGTCAGCAAATAGCCATTGGCAAATTCGCGCATACTTGGCCAATCGGGGTCAAGCGTAACGACAGGGTAAATGGGAAACTGCACCAATACGGGCACAGCCGCAGGTTTGTCGCGCAATGCCATGCTGGTCACAATCGTGAGATTGCCACCCGCGCTATCGCCGGATGTGATGAGGCCGGTCACCTTTAGGCCCAATTCTGCTGGGCTGGACGCAATCCAGCGCGTTGCGGCTTCGCAATCTTCGGCAGGGGCTGGGAAGGGATGTTCTGGAGATAGGCGATAATCGATAGAAATGACCGGCAGGTCGAGCAAACGCGCAACTTCGGCGCAATAAGGCTCATAGGTATACAGGCTGCCAATCACGAAGCCGCCGCCATGGTAAAACACCATGACCGGGCCAGGGTCCCGATCGGCGCGGCTGTCATAAACCCGTGCGGGAATCGTTCCTGCGGGGCCGGGAATGTCTATATCGCGAATGACGGAAAGTTCACCCACGGGCGCATCAGCGACATCGCGCATCGCAGACGTGATCGCACGCGCTTCAACAGCGGGCACTTCCCAAAATTTCGGACCGGGAACCGCATTTAGAAATTGCAGGAACAAGGCCACATCGGGGCGCACAAAGGGTGTTGCTTCAGTCATCCTATTCTCCATATCGGCCGCGTGATAGGGCGGTGCGCCGGACAGGTCCAGCATATTGGGTCGCAAGAAGATGTGGTTCGCGCCGCGGGGTGAAGAAAATCAGCATAGCGATAACGCCGTATTGCCATTCCGGCACCATTCCGCCAGCAGCGGCCATATGGATAATCTCACACATAGCCTTGTCGGCGCGTTGATTGGTCAGACGGGCTTAAAGCGGAAAACTGGGCTTGCGATGCCGACGCTGATAATCGCGGCGAACATCCCTGACATCGACGCGGTAGCAACATTGCTAGGCGGGCAACAGCATCTCGCCTTGCGGCGCGGGTTGACGCATGGACCGATTGCAATGTTGGTCTTGCCGCTCATATTGTGGGGTATCATGCTGTGGTTTGACCGCTGGCAGGCCCAGCGTGGAAAACGACCCGAAAAACGGCTGCCTTTGCATAAGGGCTGGCTGCTTGCCTTGGCATATATCGGCTGCCTCAGCCATCCCTTGTTTGATTGGTTCAACAGCTATGGCATCCGCTTGTTGGAACCCTTTTCTAGCCAGTGGTTCTATGGCGATACTTTGTTCATCATTGATATCTGGTTGTGGGCTGCGCTGATCGCGGGTGTCTGGATTTCACGGCGGCGTGAACGGCACGGCACAAGCTGGCGCGCACCGGCTTTAGTGAGCTTCACGGCCATCTGCGCCTATATTCTGGTCAACGGCCTGATAACGAACCGCGCGGAGCAATTGACGGCGGAGTCCGTGCAGCAAAAGCATGATATTGTGCCCACCCTCATCGTAGCAAACCCCGTTCCTGTCCAATTTTGGAAGCGGGAAATGCTGTGGCGTAATGACAGACTTTATGGGCAGGGCATCTATACCGCTTTCAGCACCGTCCGTATCGATAACACGGTGCGGGCGCATTATATGGGCGTGGAAGATAAAAAGGCGTTTGCGGCGAATGTGACTGCGCAGTCGCCATTCTTATTCTGGGCACGCATGCCTGTGGCGCAGATTATAGCTGAAAACGACAAAAAGGCGTTAAAAGTGTCGGACCAACGCTTTGTCGACCCGATGGTCGGTGATCGCTTTTCTGAGACTTTTCCGATCGGAGATGACGGCAAATGACAGCGCCAGTAATACTCTGGTTCCGCCGCGATTTACGCCTTTCGGATCAACCCGCATTGGCAGCTGCGGTGGCCAGCGGCGCGCCGATTATTCCGCTCTACATTCTTGATGATGACACGCCAAAGCATCGCAAGATGGGTGCTGCATCGCGTTGGTGGTTGCACCATAGCCTGACGGCTCTGGATACGGATTTGCAGGCGCTTGGGTCAAAGCTCATCCTACGGGCGGGTAAATCTGACGAGATTTTGCGCACGCTGGTCGCAGAGACCGATGCGTCTGCCATTCATTGCATCCGCCATTATGAACCATGGTGGCGCAATGCCGAAAAAGCGGTTGCAAACGCATTGGGCGAGGGCACTGCGTTTGTTTGCCATGACGGCAATTATCTGCTCCCCGCAGGCAGCGTGACCACGGGCAGCGGCGGGCAGTATAAAATTTACACGCCGTTCATGCGCGCTCTGTGGCAGCATATGCCGCCACCCGTGCAGCATTCTGCGCCGACAAAAATCCCCGCGCCGGACAGTTGGCCGGAGAGCGACAGCCTGTCCGAATGGAACTTGCTGCCGACGAAGCCCGATTGGTCGGGTGGCATGTCCGAAATGTGGACGCCCGGTGAAGCGGGTGCAAAGGGACGGCTCGCGGGGTTTGTTGATAAGGCGAAGTTTTACGACGAGAAACGCAACCTGCCGTCCGTAGAAGGCTCCTCCTTTCTGTCCCCGCATTTGCACTTTGGCGAGATTTCGCCTGCGGCCTGCTGGCACGCCACTATGGATCAGGGCGGATCGGTGGATGTATTCCTAAAAGAGCTGGTCTGGCGCGATTATGCGCAAAATGTCATTGTCCAGATGCCCGAATATGGCGCAAAGAATGCGCGCGATGCCTTCGATAAGTTCCCTTGGCGTGACTTATCCGACCCGGCGGTGAAGGCGGATTTTAGTGCGTGGACCAAGGGGCGGACGGGCTATCCCATCGTCGATGCCGGTATGCGGCAATTATGGGCAACGGGTTGGATGCACAACCGCGTGCGCATGATTGCGGCATCCTTCTTGGTCAAACATTTGCTGATTGACTGGCGCGAAGGTGAAAAGTGGTTTTGGGATACTTTGGTCGATGCCGATTATGGCAGCAATAGCGTCAATTGGCAGTGGACCGCTGGCACGGGAGTAGACAGCAACATGTTCGTGCGCATCATGGCGCCCTTGTCGCAGTCTGAGAAATTCGATGCCGCACGCTATATCCGTGATTGGGTGCCTGAATTGGCAGCGTTGCAGGAGCCCTATATTCACGATCCCGATGAATATGGCGCGCGTCCGAACGGCTATCCACGGAAAATCATTGGTCACAAAGCCGCGCGTGAACGCGCGTTACAGGCGCATGCGGTGGTGAAGGGATAGAACCATCCGCCTATTTGCGTTCGTCATTCTGAACTTGTTTCAGGATAACGAACCAATGTCGCTTGTTATCCTGAAACAAGTTCAGGATGACGAGGGGTGTTCAGGATGACGAGGGGTGTTCCGGATGACGAGGGTCGTTCCGGATGACGATCAGTGACGCTTAACCCGCAACTACCAACCGATGCCCTGTGGCAAACTCGGTCTGCAGCATCTTCAATATCGCATCCGCAACAACCGATGGTTCTTTGACCGTGGAAGGATCTTCGCCCGGATAGGCCTTCGCCCGCATCGCAGTGCGCGTGCGACCAGGGTCGACAATTGCGGCGCGGACTTGCGACAGGTTTTTGACCTCATCGCCATAGCTTTGAACCAAATTCTCCAACGCCGCCTTTGATGCGCCATATGCGCCCCAAAACGCACGGGGGCTTGCGCCAACCGAGGACGTTAATGCAACCAATCGGCCAGCGTCACTTTTGCGCAACAATGCGTCGAACGATGCGATCATCACTTGCTGTGCTGTGACGTTCAATGTGAACAATCGTGCAAATTCTGCGCCATCAATCGTGGGTACCGGACTTAAGGTTCCAAGCATAGCAGCGTTCAAGACAAGGATATCGAGCTTGCCCCAACGCTCTGTGACTGCCGCGGCAAGACGGGCTATGCTGTCGCCATCGGTTAAATCGAGCGGGGCAATAGTGGCACTGCCGCCAGCAGCAAAAATTGCGTCTTCAACCGCCTCAAGGTCTTTGGCCGTCCGCGCGGTCAAAATCACATGCGCGCCTTGCGCCGCTAATGCTGTAGCCGTCGCCGCACCAATTCCCCGACTTGCACCGGTTACCAGCGCAATCTTACCTGCAAATGCGTTCGTCATATTTATGCCAGTTTTTGCTCGCTAAGCATCATGAGGTCGCCTGTCGCATGCTCCTCATGGTCGGTCAGGGTAGTGGGATAATCGCCCGTGAAGCACGCATCGCAATATTGCGGTGTGTCCGCATGGCGCGAATCTTCGCCAAGCGCGCGATACAGGCCGTCGATGGACAAAAACGCGAGGCTGTCGGCCTGAATAAACTGGCGCATTTCTTCAACATCCATGCGGCTGGCGAGCAGCTTGGAGCGTTCGGGCGTGTCGACGCCGTAAAAACAACTGTTCATAGTGGGCGGGCTTGCAATGCGCATATGCACTTCGGCGGCACCAGCCTCGCGCATCATCTGCACGATTTTCAGGGACGTTGTACCGCGCACAATGGAATCATCGATAAGGACGATGCGTTTGCCGGCAACCAAATTTCTGTTGGCATTATGCTTTAACTTAACACCCAAATGGCGAACGCCGTCGCCGGGCTGAATGAAAGTGCGACCGACATAATGCGAACGGATGATGCCCAGTTCAAACGGGATTTTGGCCGCTTCGGCATAACCAATGGCCGCTGGCGTGCCGCTGTCGGGCACGGGAATGACATAGTCGACATCAACGCCATTTTCCCGCGCGAGTTCCGCGCCAATCGCCTTGCGAACCGAATAGACGCTGATGCCTTCAACGATTGAGTCTGGGCGTGAGAAATAGACATGCTCAAAGATGCAGGGGCGTTGTGAAATGGGAATGAACGGCTTGTGCGAATGAATTTCCGTTCCACGCACCACAACCAATTCGCCAGGTTCCACCGAACGGATATACTCCGCGCCCACGATATCTAGCGCGACGGTTTCAGAAGCAAAGATGATAGTGTCGCCAAGCTTGCCCATGACCAATGGTCGAATGCCCAACGGGTCGCGGCAGGCAATCATGCCCTCTGTCGTGAGGCATAGGAGCGAATAGGCGCCCTCAACGCGCTTCAGCGCGTCAATCAAACGGTCGAGCAAGGTCCGGTAGCCGGAGGTCGCGACCAAATGAATGATCACTTCTGTGTCGGACGTCGACTGGAAAATGGAACCACGACGCACAAGGTCGCGGCGCAGGGTCATTGCGTTCGAAATATTGCCATTATGCGCAATAGCGAACCCGCCCGTGGCAAGATCGGCATATAAAGGCTGCACATTGCGCAGCGATGTCTCGCCTGTTGTGGAATAACGCACATGACCAATTGCACATCGTCCGACGAGGCCACCGATGATTTCTTCACGGTCAAAATTGCCCGCGACATGGCCCATCGCCCGATGGGTGTGGAAATCATGGTCGTCAAAGCTGGTGATACCCGCAGCCTCTTGGCCGCGATGTTGGAGCGCGTGGAGGCCAAGCGCCACCATGGCAGAGGCGCCTTCGGTGTCATAGACACCGAAAATTCCGCACTCCTCGCGAAGTTTGTCGTCATCAAAAGGGTCGGTGGTCAGCATATATCGAATCCCGCTGCGCTTCGCTGTGACGCCTATAGGCATGGCTGTTACAATTGTCTCCCCCTTGTCGTGCGATTGTGACAAAGAAAATGTTGGCGAGGCAAAGATGCTTGGGTTACGAACCCAATATGACCGACGAACGAGAGAGCGGATCGACGCTTGACCCCAAATATGATGCCAATGGACTGGTGACTGCTGTCATCACCGATGAAGCCGATGGCGCCGTGTTAATGGTGGGGCATATGAATGCAGAGGCGCTAGCGAAAAGCATCGAAACGCGCACGGCTGTGTTTTTCTCGCGCAGCCGTCAGCGCCTTTGGCAAAAGGGCGAAAGCAGCGGCAATGTCTTGCATATTGTCGATATGCGCATCGATTGCGATCAAGATGCCCTTTGGATTATCGCGCGGCCGCGAGGTCCGACGTGCCATACCGGCGCAAGAAGCTGCTTTTATCGTAAGGTGACCGATGGCGGGTTGGAACCCGTTTGAAAGCGGCGGCGATGCTGCGGGAGCGGCACGGGATGCTTAGCCTGACCCTAAATAAGCTTGCCGCCCTTTAGCATGTGCCGCACGCGGCCTTGAACGGGCAGGCGGTCGAAGGGCGTGTTGCCGGCCAACGCGGCCATGCGGTCACCATCGACCTGCCACGGCGCATCTGGGTCAATCAGGATTAGGTCCGCCTCTTGTCCTTCAAGTATTTGGCCAGCGTTTAACCCTAATATCTTCGCAGGGTTTGTCGCGAGCAATGCAAACATACGGCCCATCGAAATCACATTATCGCGCACGAGGTTGAGCGACAGCGCCAGCAATGTTTCTGCCCCCGCCATGCCGGGCGCGCTTTCGGAAAACGGCAGGCGCTTGTCTTCTGGCCCGCGCGGGTCATGGCCCGATGCGATAACGTCAATCGTGCCATCGGCTATGGCTGCGATACATGCCAGCCGGTCGCTTTCGGACCGCAGCGGCGGTGAAAGCCTTGCAAAAGTGCGGAAATCGGAAACAGCATTGTCGGAAAGGAATAGATGCGCGGGCGTGATTCCGCATGTTACGCGCAGGCCCTTTGCCTTTGCCGCGCGGATCAGGTCCAGGCCGCGTGCTGTTGTCACTTGTCGGAAATGGACATGCGCACCGCTTTCTTCTGCCAATAGGAGGTCGCGGGCGATCGCCAGTGTTTCGGCCACGATTGGCGCACTTGAAAGGCCAAGCAAAGTCGCGGTTTCGCCTGCCGTAGCAACCGCATGGCCGGCCACCCCAATATCCTCATTATGCACAATGACGGGAAGGTCTAAAGCCGCGCAATACTGCATGATACGGAGCATAACGCCGCTGTCAGATATCCATTTGCGTCCTGTCGCCACAGCCACAGCGCCGGCGTCTTTCATCAGCGCAATTTCCGCCATATGCAGCCCGTCAAGTCCTCGGGTCGCGGCGGCAAGCGGGTGGACCCATAGATCGGGCTTACCCTTTAGTGCGGCAAAGCGGACGGTCGCTGGATCGTCATGTACGGGCGATTGATCGGGCATTAAGGCCGCGCGGGTGATTCCGCCAAATCTGAATGCAGGTTTATCGGTTTTGAAAACACCCAAATCAATGATGCCTGGCGCGACGACCAACCCGGTGGCGTCAATATGTTCGGCGGTCGAGGCGTCCTTGCCAATCGCGGCTATTTTGCCGTCCGCGATATGTAAATCCAATGGCTCTGCGTTATCCGCGCCGGGCAGAATAAGTTTACCTTGAATGATGTTGACGCCGGTCATGCCCAACCCTCCTGACCGCGTGCCTTGCGGGTCAATATGTCGAGACAGGCCATCCGCACGGCAACGCCCATTTCGACCTGTTCGGTAATGGCCGAACGGTCGACATGGTCCGCGACGCTGCTGGCAATTTCCACGCCGCGGTTCATAGGACCGGGGTGCATGACAAGCGCATCGGGCTTGGCCAAGGCCAAGCGCCGTTCATCCAAGCCATATAGATGGAAATATTCACGCGGCGACGGGATGAAATCGCCTTGCATCCGTTCGTTTTGCAGACGCAGCATCATGATGACATCAGCCCCGTTCAATGCGGCGTCGAAATGGGTGAAAGGAATGGCGCCAAATGCTTCTATCCCGCTGGGCATGAGGGCAGGGGGCGCGACAACGCGCACTTCGGCGCCCAAGGATTTCAGGCAAAACAGATTTGACCGGGCAACGCGGCTGTGCAGGACATCGCCGCAAATGACGACGGTTTGACCTTCGACCTTGCCCTTGCGGCGCATGATGGTCAGCGCGTCGAGTAAGGCTTGCGTCGGATGTTCGTGGCTGCCGTCGCCAGCGTTGAGGACGGGACAGTCAACCTTGCTGGAGATGAGCTGCACCGCGCCCGAACTGCCATGGCGAATCACAATGGCATCGGCACGCATAGCGTTGAGCGTCATGGCCGTGTCGATGAGCGTTTCGCCCTTTTTTACGCTCGATTGCGCCGCGTGCATGTTCACGACGTCAGCACCAAGCCGCTTTCCGGCGATTTCGAACGATAGCAAGGTGCGCGTTGAATTTTCGAAAAACGCATTGATGATGGTCAGGCCGGAAAGCGTATCAGCATGTTTAGCAGCGCCAGCGCGGTTCAGCGCGACCCATTGCTCCGCCTCTTTAAGGATGTAGAGAATTTCCCACGCCTGAAGTCCTGCGATACCAAGCAAATGCTTGTGCGGAAAGGCATCCGACCCGCTTGGAAAGCTGTCGGCTGCAAAGGGTGTTGTCCATGTCATTAAAGCGATGCCCTTAATGGGGATTTGTGTGAGACTCAAATGATTTGTCAGGTGGGGGGGGCATGGGGCAATTCGTCACCCTGAGCTTGTTTCAGGGTCTATTGCGCAGCAAGTCCAGAGCTAGAAAAGCTAAATGGTCCCTGAAACAAGTTCAGGATGACGTCAGGAGACTGGCCGGTCATCACCCACTAGTCAGCGCATCAATCGCACCTTGCAGGATGAAGGCCGCCGCACCGCTGTCGATTTTTTCGGCGCGCTTGGCGCGGCTCATATCGGCGGCGATCATGTCGCGTTCGACTGCTTGCGTTGACCAGCGTTCGTCGCGTAGTAAAATCGGAAGGCCGAGATCCGCGATATTTTTGGCAAAAGCCCGGCTGGACTGGCTGCGTGGGCTTTCGCTACCATCCATGTTGAGCGGCAAGCCAATAACAATGCCGCGCGTTGGCCGTGTTGCAATAGCGGCCTTTAATTCGAATTTATCCTTGGTAAACTTGGCGCGCTTAATGAGGTCGGCGGGTGAAGCAAAGGTCCAGCCCGCATCGCAAAAGGCCGTGCCAATTGTTTTGCTACCGACATCAAGACCGATTAAAACCCCGCCGTCAGGCAGTTGATCGCGGAAGCTGGCAACCGATTCAAAAATCATTTCTGCAGATATTTCTTTAAGCGCCATGTCGCATCCGCCCGCACATTGGCCCAGAATAAGGGATAATCATAAATGTGGTAATTGTTGCCGGGTAGGACATAAGGGCCAATCTCCGGTGGATCACCTATCAACAAAAACCCTTTGGCATCGCATCTTGCCGGCACGGCACCGACAATCAGCTCACCGGTCTCGAGCTTATTATCGGGCTTTAAGGTGCCCAAATTCGCTTCCATCAACGCTGTAGGCTTCGCGCCGCCATTGAGCGGGTTTGTGCACAGCATCGGCGTGTCCTTGCGCGGCGTGCCGTTAAATCCGTTTGTAGCGTTATAGACTTTGACGATCCGGTCATATTCAGCAGGCTCGGCAAAGCTTTGCCACGCCATGATGCAGCCTGTGTCATCGCGGCCAGCGCACGCGGGTAAGCCCATTTGCGGCACGTCAGCCGTCACTGAAATTGGCCAACCCACGGCATAGACCGCGACAATGCGTTTGGCGATGGGTTTGCCTGCCACGCGGTCCTTAAGTAAGTGCGTGAGGTGCAGCGCGCCTTGGCTATGCCCCGCCAATATGATCGGGCGGTCCTTTTGCACCTTTGCCGCAAATTCATCAAAGGCCAAAAGTATGTCTTTATAGGCGGCATCCAACGCTAGTTGACCCTCCGGCTTGGCGGTCAGAAAAGCGCCAATCGCCGCCTGACGATAGCGCGGTGCCCACATATCACCTGCACTGGACAAGGGTGAGGCAAGGCCACGCAGGAACATGCGCGCGCGGTCCTGCGATTCTGCATCATTGAGGGGCGCGTTCCAATAATCTCGGCCGATATAGGATGTCGGATGCACAAAGAATATGGCGGCAGACCCAGGTGCTTCGGGTTTCGCCGCACCACTTGGCAACCAATTGGCCGGATTGTCTGCTTTGCCGGGGCGCGCAAACCACATATCATTGCCCGCATATTTACTGGGTTCAAAGGCGGGTTGCTGTTCAAATTTGGCGGTCGGAACAAAAGCAAGCTCGGTCAGCTCGCTTTCATAAATGCGGATGACAAAGCCCCCCGCAATAACAAGTACGATGAGCGCTGCGACGATATAAAGAAATTTACGTGCCAAGTGTATGTCCCAAGATTTTGATGCGATTTACCCGATTGGATGGAAATAGCATCGGAAAATTGAACGGAGGCTGAAAGATTAGCTCTTTACCCCAAGCTTTTCCGTTGAAGCAATGCAGGCGCAATGCTAGCGGCGGGCTTATGTCTGTAGATAAAGATACCGTGAACAAAATCGCACGGCTTTCGCGTATCGCGATTAGCGATGCTGAGGCTGACAAAATGGTCGGCGAGCTCAATGGCATTTTGGCCTGGGTGGAGCAATTGGGAGAGGTCGACGTCACAGGCGTCGAGCCGATGACGGCTGTCATCGCCAATAAGCTGCGCCTGCGCGACGATGCTGTGACGGATGGCGACGTGCGCGACAAAGTGCTCGCCAATGCGCCAGCGAGGGAAGGTAGCTTCTTTGGCGTGCCGAAGGTGATTGAGTGATGGAACGCCACTTGACTTCCTACCCTTCCGTCACCCTGAACTTGTTTCAGGGTCTATCCATCCTTTCAAGCTCTGGTCGTGCTGCACGATGGATGCTGAAACAAGTTCAGCATGACGGAGTGGTCGAATGAGTGAGCTTACAAAACTCGGAGTAGCCGCGATCCGCGACGGCGTGGCCAAGGGTGACTTTAAGGCTGTGGAAGTCGCAGAGGCGCTTAACGCCCGCGTATCGGCAGCAAAGGCACTGAACGCCTTTATCGTGGAAACCCCTGAAAAAGCGATTGAAGCCGCGCAGGCGGTCGATGTCGACCGTGCCGCCGGCAAGCCGCTGGGCAAAATGGCGGGCGTGCCCATTGGCATGAAGGATTTGTTCTGCACCGAAGGTGTGCAGACAACCGCGGCAAGCCACATTTTGGAAGGCTTTGTGCCAACCTATGAATCCACCGTGTCAGCCAATTTGTGGAAGGCTGGCGCAGGGATGTTGGGCAAGCTGAACCTTGACCAATTCGCGATGGGTTCGTCGAATGAGACCAGCTATTTTGGCAATGTTATCTCGCCTTGGCGTCGCAATGACGGCAGCACGGCGGCATTAGCGCCCGGTGGATCGTCGGGCGGTTCGTCGTCCGCCATCGCCGCGCGTTTGTGCCCTGCAGCGACCGGAACCGACACCGGCGGCTCGATTCGCCAGCCTGCTGCGTTCGTGGGCATTAGCGGCATTAAGCCAACTTATGGCCGTTGCTCGCGCTGGGGTGTGGTGGCCTTTGCAAGTTCATTGGACCAAGCTGGCCCGATGGCGCGCGACGTCCGCGATTGCGCGATCATGTTGGAAGCCATGGCGGGTTTTGATCCGAAGGATTCGACCTCGCTCGATTTGCCTGTGCCCACATGGGAAGCTGGCCTGAACAGCGACCTGAAGGGCAAGCGCATTGGTATCCCCAAGGAATATCGCTTGGACGGTATTGACGAAGATATCGCCAAAATGTGGGACAATGGCATCGCCTGGTTGAAGGATGCGGGCGCGGAAATCGTGGATATCAGCCTGCCGCACACCAAATATGCATTGCCGGCTTATTATATTATCGCGCCTGCCGAAGCGTCATCGAACCTTGCGCGTTATGACGGCGTGCGCTTCGGTCTGCGCGATTTGCCGGAGGGCGCTGGCTTGCAAGACATGTATGCCGCGACCCGCGCCGCTGGCTTTGGCGAGGAAGTGCGCCGCCGTATCATGATCGGCACGTATGTGTTGAGCGCCGGTTTCTACGACGCCTATTACACGCAAGCGCAAAAGGTCCGCGCCTTGATTGCACGCGATTTCGACAATGCGTGGGCAAGCTGTGACCTCATCCTCGCGCCAACCGCACCGAGCGCGGCATTTGGACTGGGCGAGAAAAATGCTGATCCATTGTCGATGTATTTGAACGATGTGTTCGCGGTGCCTGCCTCATTGGCTGGTCTGCCTGCAATGTCGGTTCCGGGTGGCCTCGACAAGCAAGGCCTGCCTTTGGGGCTGCAGATTATCGGCAAAGCGCTCGATGAACAGGCGGTGCTCAACGCAGGCCTCGCGATTGAACAGCGTTCAGGATTTACGGCGGAAGCCGGAGAGTGGTGGTAATATGAGCGAGTACCGCATCCAGGGAAACACCGGCGCATGGGAGGTCGTAATTGGCCTTGAGGTCCATGCGCAGATTACCAGCGAGTCCAAGCTGTTTTCGGGCTCTTCGACGGGCTTTGGCGCTGAACCGAACAGCCATGTTAGCCTCGTTGACGCGGCCATGCCGGGCATGTTGCCCGTACCGAACCGCGAATGCCTGCGTCAGGCCGTCCGTACGGGTATGGCCATCAATGCGCAGATCAACCGTTGGTCACGCTTTGACCGTAAAAATTATTTCTACGCCGATTTGCCGCAGGGCTACCAAATTTCGCAGCTCTATCACCCGATCGTAGGTGAGGGCGAAATCGAAGTAACGCTCAACGAAAAAGACCCGGATAGTCCGACCAAGAAAATTGGTATTGAGCGCATCCATGTTGAACAAGACGCAGGCAAGTTGATGCATGACCAGCATCCAACCATGTCGTTTGTTGACCTTAACCGTTCAGGCGTGGCCTTGATGGAAATCGTCTCGCGTCCTGATATCAGTAGCCCGCAAGAAGCCGGCGCATATCTCAAGAAACTGCGTTCGATTCTGCGCTATGTTGGTTCATGCGATGGCAATATGGAACAAGGCTCGATGCGCGCCGACGTCAATGTGTCGGTGCGAAAGCCCGGTGGTGAACTGGGTACGCGCACCGAAACAAAGAACGTCAACTCAATCCGCTTCATGATGCAGGCGATTGAGTATGAGGCGCAGCGGCAGGTGGACCTGATCGAAAGCGGCGGCGCAGTTGTGCAGGAAACGCGTCTGTTCGACCCGAACAAGATGGAAACGCGCTCGATGCGGTCAAAAGAAGACGCGCATGATTATCGCTATTTCCCCGACCCCGATTTGTTGCCGGTGGAACTCGACGATGCGTTTCTGGAGGAATGCCGTGTATCCTTGCCCGAGCTTCCCGATGCCAAGCGCGCGCGGTATGAGGCGATGGGCCTGACGGCCTATAACGCCGCCGTTCTGACAGCAGAGGCCGAAACGGCGTTTTGGTTTGAGGATTTGTTGGCGCAAGGCGTGGATGCCAAGCAAGGTTCCAACTGGCTGATGTCCGAATTGTTCGGTGCGCTGAACAAGATGGGCAAAACTTTGGACGAAAGTCCGGTCAATCCCAAGCAAGCCGCCGAATTGCTCGGCCTCGTTGCTGACGGCACAATCAGCGGCAGCATCGCCAAGCAAGTCTTCGAAATCATGCTGGAGACGGGGCAGGGTGCATCCGCCATTGTCGAAGAAAAGGGCCTGAAGCAAACCAACGACACGGGCGCGATTGAGGCAGAAATCGCCAAAATCATGGCCGCGAATGAGGACAAGGTTGCCGAATATCGATCCGGCAAGGACAAATTGTTTGGCTTCTTCGTGGGCCAGACGATGAAGGCGATGCAGGGCAAGGCCAATCCGCAAATCATCAATGATTTGCTGAAAAAGGCTTTGGGCTAAATAGGCAGTGCAGGGGGTGCGGGGGTTTCGCCGCTTCTCCCCTTGCCCCGCAGCGGCTTTCCCGTTAGAGGCTCCCGTCGTTTGTTAAACGACAGCTTTTCGTAAGCGGGCGTGGCGGAATTGGTAGACGCACCAGATTTAGGTTCTGGCATCGCAAGGTGTGGGGGTTCGAGTCCCTTCGCCCGCACCACGAAAAAAGGGATATCCCGGGCTGTCGTTGAACCCGAAAGCCATTTAACAGTTTTTGGCAGGCCAGCGGGCCTGTCGTAGATAGAGAAGAAAACATGCAGACCGTCGAGACACAGAATGAAGGCCTGAAGCGCGCTTATCGCATGACGATTACCGCCAAGGACGTTGAATCCCGCATCGATGCAGAGGTGAAGAAAATTGCCCCTCAAGTGCGTATGCCCGGTTTCCGTCCCGGCAAGGTTCCCGCCAATCTGGTCAAGAAAATGCATAAGGATTCGCTTCTTCAGGACGCGCTGAACAGCTCGATCCAAGAAGGCGTCCAAAAGGCAATTTCCGACAATAAATTGCGTCCAGCGACTCAGCCGCATGTGCATTTGGGTGATGATTATGCGCCGGGCAAAGACGCGGTTGTAGATTTCCATCTGGAAGTGCTGCCTGCGATTGCCGCGCCTTCTATCGACGGTATCACGCTTGAGCGCCTGACGGTTGAAGTCAGCGACGCGCAAGTGGACGAATCAATCCTGAAGCTTGCCGAAGGCCAAAAGAGCTTTGAAGCAGCTGACAAAAAATATGCCGCCAAAATGGGCGACAGCGTCGTTATCGATTTTGAAGGCAAGGTCGACGGCGTGCCTTTCGAAGGCGGTAAGGGCGAAGGCATGGCCGTTGAGCTTGGCTCAGGCCAGTTGATTCCCGGTTTCGAAGACCAGTTGGTTGGCGTAAAAGCCAATGACGAAAAGGTTCTGAACGTAACCTTCCCAGACGATTACAATGCTGAAAACCTAAAGGGCAAGGCGGCAACTTTTGACATCGTCGTCAACGAAGTGCGCAAGCCCGTCGCAGCCAAGGCAGATGACAACCTTGCCAAGATGTTCGGCCTGGACGGCATCGACAAGCTCCGCGAGCTGATGAAGGTTCAAGTTGAGCAAGAGCATAACGGCCTAACGCGTACCTATATGAAGCGTCAATTGCTGGATCAGTTGGCCGCCGGACATGATTTCGACGTGCCGCCTTCGATGGTTGAAGCGGAATTCGCACAGATTTGGGCGCAATTGGAGCAGGAAGCTGCGCGCGAAGAAGATGCTGAAGCTGCGAAAAAGGAAATGGAAGCCGAGCGCGAAGAGTATCGCGATATCGCCGTCCGCCGTGTGCGTTTGGGCTTGCTGCTGTCAGAAATCGGTCAAGCCAATGGCGTTGAAGTCAGTGCGCAGGAAATGAACATGCTCGTGCAGCAAGCTGCACAGCAATATCGCCCTGAAGATCGTCAGCGTTTCGTGCAATATCTGCAGGAAAATCCAATGGCAGCGGCGCAATTGCGTGCGCCGATGTTTGAAGACAAGGTTGTCGACTTCCTGTTTGACAAGGCGACCGTGACGGACAAGACCGTGACGAAGGACGTGCTCGAAGCAGCGATTGAAGCTGAACCAGATGCAAAGCCTGCCGCCAAGAAAAAGGCGCCAGCCAAAAAGGCAGCCGCAAAGGACGAGGCACCTGCCAAGGATGCTAAGCCGGCTGCGAAGAAGGCTGCCCCTAAAAAGGACGCTGAAGCTGCGCCAGCCAAGAAGGCGCCCGCTAAAAAGGCTGCGCCTAAGAAATAATCGCTGCGATATAGGATAAAGTAAAAAGGGGGGAGCGATGCGTCCCCCCTTTTTGTTTCTACCAAGGCCAAGGCGGCTTGCAGTGGATGCTCATTGGTGACATCTTATTGTTTATGATAATGATTATTTTCGCCTTGGCCCTCCCCGTTGTACAAGTTCCAACGATATCGCCACCGGCTGCTGTGACGACAGTCAGCCCCAATGAACGATCCGCGCGGCGTCAAGACATGCTTGTTATGGTGCCTATCTCCGGCCGTTGCGGCAATGATCCGCTCGATATTTCCCGTGTTCAAACGCCAATGGCAGACCTTGTCTGGTTCACCAGCAGCAATGCGGACCAGACGGTAGAACTGCGCTTTCGCATTGACGAAAATGGTCGCCCACTTGGCATCACGCGTGACCCGGTAGGCTACGGCATGATGGCGGACCTCACGCCATCTCTTGCGGCGAGCCGATTTGCGCCCAATGCCATGCGAGAGGGGTGCACGATTGTCTATCAACCCAAGCGTAGTAGTATCCCTGATGCCGACATCCACGCCCTGATAGACTATTCGATTTATGCGCAATCTCGGCCACCCAAAGAGCTGTTTGAACGCGTTGCACCCGCAGGATCAGACTGCAGCACGCGGCAGTCAGCGGTGTTGTTGCGTGGGTTTCCAGATTTTGAAAAAATCCCCGCGACACCTGGCCGGTCCAACTGGAGCATGGTGCAGTTTGACATTAACGATGCGGGAAAACCCGTGCGTCTTCGAATATATAGGACAACGGGCAATGTTGCGCTTGATAAAGCCTCGTTAAACGCCGTGGCACAATCGCGCTTTGCCAAAGGTGCGAAGCAGGGGTGTCTCTATCCTTATACGCGGCGCAGCGGCACGCTGACCGCGCCGGAAAGCAAAGAGATCGCCGCATACCGCCCCGAAGACAGCGATTGCCCCCAGACCGTAGAGTGGAAATCTCAGCCAACTTTGGTGTATCCGGAAAATTTCCGGCGGCGTTATATTGAAGGCTGGGCGGTCATTGCGTTTGATCTGGCGCCATGGGGCGCGGTCGGTAATACTAAGGTCGTCGCTGCCGAGCCCGCTGCCGAATTTGGCGAAGCTGCACAAAGGATCGTGCTCGGCAGTACAACGGCGGCATCCAAGCAGGGCTACAGCAATTGCGTTGTAAAGGTGCGTTATGCCATGCAAAAACAGGACCGTTCTGCACAAGTGAATTTCGATTAAGTCGTCAAATAAACAAGAAATAATCAATTTTGTGAATGATGGGCTCGCGGCTCTCGACCACGCGCCCCAATTCATCCCCAAACTAAACTGTTTTCGTGCTTGAAACTTTGCTTGGCCACGCCGATGTAGGCGAAGACGCATAAACATAAATTCTTAGAGGTATTTCATGCACGTTCCTTTTGATCCCGTCCAAGCATTGGTCCCCGTCGTTATCGAGCAATCGAACCGTGGGGAGCGCAGCTGGGACATTTTTTCGCGGCTTTTGCGCGAACGGATCATTTTCGTGACGGGCGAAGTGGAGGACAATATGGCCTCCGTGATTACGGCGCAGCTGTTGTTTCTCGAATCGGATAATCCGAAGAAAGACATTTGGATGTATATCAACTCGCCGGGCGGCGTGGTCACTGCGGGCATGGCGATCCATGACACGATGCAATATATCCGTCCGAAAGTTGGTACGGTATGCATAGGGCAGGCGGCTTCGATGGGTAGCTTCCTACTCGCCGCAGGCGAACCCGGCATGCGCGTTGCTTTGACCAATTCCCGGATCATGGTGCATCAGCCTTCGGGCGGCGCACGCGGCATGGCGTCGGATATCCAGATTCAGGCGAATGAAATCTTGCGAATTCGTAAGCGCATGAATGATTTATATGCGAAATATACCGGTAAACCATTGCAAGATATCGAAAAGGCGATGGACCGCGATACCTTCTTGGAAGCCGAAGAGGCAAAGGCCTTTGGCCTTGTGGACGAGGTATTCGACAAGCGCCCAGCCAATGCGGAAGCCGACGCAGGCTGACATCATCTTCGATAGTTTTCGCAGATTTGCCGAGATGGCACAGCCCATATTGGGCTATTGCCAAATCGGAACGCATCTTTAGGATGTTGGTTCAATAAGGTGCGTTTAAAATTGGCGTGCAAGCAGGACATATTATGACGAAGTTGAGCGGCTCAGATACAAAAAGCACCCTTTATTGCTCCTTCTGCGGAAAATCGCAGCACGAAGTACGCAAGCTGATCGCTGGTCCCACGGTGTTCATCTGTGATGAATGTGTGGAATTGTGCAACGATATCATTCGCGAAGAAACAAAGGGCGCGTTGAACGGCCGCAAAGAAGGCGAAGTGCCCACGCCGCAGGAAATCTGCGAAGTATTGGACGATTATGTCATTGGTCAGCCCGAGGCAAAGCGCGTATTGTCCGTTGCCGTCCATAACCATTACAAACGTTTGAATCATGGCGCAAAAGGCGCGGATGTGGAGCTGGCAAAGTCCAACATTCTGCTGGTCGGCCCTACAGGTTGCGGTAAGACCTTGTTGGCGCAGACACTCGCCAAGACCTTTGACGTGCCGTTCACCATGGCAGATGCGACGACGTTGACGGAGGCCGGCTATGTCGGTGAAGATGTCGAGAACATCATTCTCAAGCTGCTGCAAGCATCAGACTATAATGTCGAAAAGGCGCAGCGCGGCATTGTCTATATCGACGAAATCGACAAGATCAGCCGCAAGGCCGAAAATCCTTCCATCACCCGCGATGTGAGCGGGGAGGGCGTGCAGCAGGCTTTGCTCAAGCTCATGGAAGGGACAACAGCCAGCGTCCCGCCACAGGGCGGCCGCAAGCATCCACAGCAAGAGTTTCTGCAGGTCGATACGACGAACATATTGTTCATCTGCGGTGGGGCATTTGCCGGGCTTGAAAAGATTATTTCTAACCGATTGGAGAGCAAATCGATTGGTTTTGGCGCGCATGTCGCCGACCCCGACGAGCGTCGCACAGGCGAAATCCTGAAGCAGATTGAGCCTGAAGATCTTTTGAAATTTGGTCTTATTCCGGAATTCGTTGGGCGCTTGCCGGTAACGGCCACGCTGGAAGATCTCGACATCTCAGCTTTGGTCAAAATCCTGTCGGAGCCAAAGAATGCGCTTGTGAAGCAATATCGCAAGCTGTTTGAAATGGAAGATGTCGGCCTAAGCTTCACCGATGATGCGTTGGAAGCCGTTGCCAAGAAGGCGATTGAACGCAAAACCGGTGCGCGTGGGTTGCGGTCCATTCTGGAGGCGATTTTGCTGGATACCATGTTCGACCTGCCAACCTATGATGGTGTGGACGAAGTTGTGGTCGACAAAGACGTGGTGGAAGGGCGCAAGACCCCCGTTTTGGTCTATGCCAAATCGGCCAAAGCCAGCAAAGAAGACGCCGCCTAAACACGCCCGATAAACTGTGGCAAACTTGCCACATTTGCCGACAAAATAAACGAAAATGTTGCTTTGCACAATTTGATGCAAGGTGAAACTATGCTTCGGTCGCGCTCTCGGCTAATCGCCTCGCATCTGAGGGTCTGACTGTCATTTTACTGACATTTACCAGCCCCAAAGGGAACGCAAGGTCCATTTCGTTCGCGTGATTCGCATTTTTTGTGCGGGGAATGCAGAAATGTCAGAACCAGAATCTTTGAAGGGGTGTATCCATGCAAGTTCGTTTTTATCTCGCCGCTAGCGCCGCCGCGTTGTCGGTGGCTTCAGTTTTCGCAACGCCTGCTTTTGCGCAACAAATTACTTCAGGAATTGAAGGAACGGTCGTAGACGACGCTGGCGCGCCGGTGGTTGGAGCAACCGTCGAAGTTACTGATACGCGGACTGGAAATACACGCACCCTCAAAACTGGGGCCACTGGGTCTTTTAACGCAACTGGTCTAACCACTGGCGGGCCATACACTGTAGCAATCAGTGCTACTGGCTTTGAAGGTCAATCAATTGAAAACTTGGAAACGAGCATTCAAGGCAACACCAGCCTCGCATTCACATTGAGCGCGGGTACCGGTGAAATTGTTGTTACCGGCACACGCGTTCGCGTTACGCAATTGGCTGTTGGTCCTGGCCAAAGCTTCTCCAGCGAAGTGATCGAAAATGCCCCAACGTTCAACCGTGACGTACGCGACATTATTCGTATTGATCCGCGCGTTAGCCTTGACCGCGACGACACTGGGTCTGGTCAGGATCGTATTTCCTGCCTCGGTGGCAACGACCGCGGAAATGCTTTCACTGTTGACGGTATTAGCCAAGGCGACGTGTATGGTCTGAATGACACTGGTTTTTCTTCGCGTAGTTCCACGCCGCTCCCATATGACGCTATTCGTGAAACACAGGTTCAGTTTGCGCCTTTCGACGTGGACTATGGCCAGTTCACGGGTTGCGCAATTAACGTGGTTACCAAATCGGGTAGCAACGATTACAGCTTTGGCGCGTTTTATGAATATTCGAGCAGCGATCTTCGCGCAGATAATGTTTACGACAAATATTCGGGTCGCAGCCGCAACGTAGCGCCGATTGAACCAGACAAGCGCTGGGGTGCTTATTTGGGCGGCCCTATCATCAAGGACAAGCTGTTTGTTTTCGGTGCTTATGAAAACCAGAAGGCTGGCCAGTCGCAGGATGATGGTCCAGCAGGCGCGGGCTATCCCAACAGCATCACCGGTGTACCAGTCGCTGAATTCAATCGCATAAGCGAAATTTTAAACCGCGTTTATAAAATCGATACAGGCGAGTTGGTTACCAGCCGCCCGTTCACCAATAAGCGCTATTTTGCACGTGCCGACTGGCAAATTAACGACGATCATCGCTTTGAAGCAACCTATCAGCGCCTCGAAGAATCGACCACGCGTGCCGACGATTTTAGCAACTCTTCGACAAACCCGCGCGTAACTGGTGTTAACACCTTCTATCTCAGTGGAACGAAGTCTAACTATTACTCAGGCCGTCTCTATTCGCAGTGGACCGATGCATTCTCCACCGAATTGCGTTATTCTCGTTCACAAGTTCAGGATCTGCAAGATCCTGTGGGTGGCGGTGAAGCACAATCGGGCACGCCAATCCCGGCGATTGTTGTTGGCATTGCCAACGCCGACGGTACATTCGGCCGTGTATCCGCGGGTCCAGGGTTTTCGCGTTCGGCCAATGACCTTCAAACTAAGATTGAGCAATATCGAGCAGTTGGCAAACTAGACGCTGGCGATCATCAGATTAAGTTTGGCGGAGAAATGAACCGCGCTAACCTGTTCAATCTTTTTGTACAAAATGCGACCGGGACTTTGTTCTTCCGCAATGCGGCTGATCTCGAAGCCGGCTTGCTCTCGACCGGCTCAAACACCAATCCGACTGCTGCACAATTGGCTGGTGGAATCGCTGTTGGTGCAGCTGGAAACTTCTCTGCAACGGGCGACGTTAACGATGCTGCGGCTAAGTTTAATCGCAGCATCTACTCGATTTTTGTGCAAGATGATTGGCAGGTAACTGATTCATTGAGCGTCGTAGGTGGCGTTCGAGCTGAGTGGTATGATGGTGGCGCTCCGGAATCAAATCCGCTGTTCATCAATCGTTATGGCTTCAGCAATGGCAATGGTTTCAGCAAATTGCCGGTAGCTGTCCTTCCGCGTGTGGCGTTTACTTATGACTTGAGCGATTTTTCGGTGTTTTCTCGGGGACAGCTCCGCGCAGGTTTAGGTATCTTCTCTGGTGGCGATCCATTGGTCTGGTTTGGCAATGCTTTCCAGAACGATGGAAGCACCGTAGGTGAGGGTACAACTCGTTCGCTTGGTTGCCCTTTACCGACAACAGCACAAATCGACGTCGTAACCGGTGGTACGTTTACTGGTGTTCCAGCGTGTATTAAGGCAGCCGGCAGCACTGAAGCGGCTCGCGGTCTTGGTGATACCCAATCGATTAGCCCTAACCTGAAGCAGCCGACCGTCTTGCGCTTCAACGCAGGATTCTCGTCTCAGGTAAACTTTGCCGAAACCGGCTTTTTCAGCGGTTGGGATCTAACACTCGATTATATCTATTCGAAATACCGTAATCCTTTCAACCTAGTCGATATGGCTGCCGTGCCAGCGACAGCTGCGGGTACGGGGGGTGCTGCAATCGGCTTGAACGGCTTCACTATTGATGGTCGGCCGATTTATCGTTCGATTGATCCAAGCGCTACGGGTTGTTCCGCTCGGTTGACCAGCATTTCGCCTGCCCCGGCATATAGCGGCATCAACGCGGCATGTTTTAACACCAGCCGCGATGACGAACTGATGCTCACAAATGCAGGCAGCTTCCGTAGCCATACCGCTTCGTTTATTTTGTCGAAGAATTTTGAAGGTGGCGTTTTCACAGAAGGCGGTTCGACCTTCTTCAATGTTGGCTATTCCTTCTCGGACAGCCAAGATCGTCGTAACATGTATAGTTCGACCGCCGGTTCGAACTATGATATATCGGCGGCGTCCGATCGTCAAAATCCTGCGGCATCGCGTGGTTTTTATAACAGCCGTCACAACTTCACCTTGAGCACAAACTTCAAGGAAGAGTTTTTCGGTGATTACGCAACGCGCTTTGGGGTGACCTTCGTTGCGCGGTCGGGACGGCCATATAGCTTAACCTTTAGCGGCGGCAGCGTCTTTGGTGATAGCGTATCGGGCACGGAAAACGCACTTGTGTATTTGCCGACTGGCGTTACCGACCCCAATGTTGCACCAACGTCTAATATGACAGCGGTCCAAGGGCTTGCCGATTTTGGCAATTCGCTGTCGTGCGCGCGCAAGTTCGTGGGTAAGACGATTGAGCGTAACACATGCTCAAACGATTGGTATTATGATCTTGACCTTTCGTTCTCGCAAGAAATCCCAGGCCCAGGACGTCTTTTTGGTCGCGAAGACAAGCTGAAGCTTTTTGCGAGCTTCGACAATTTCCTGAATTTGTTGGATCCAAAATGGAATGTCCAGCGTCGTCGGGATTTCGGCGGCCGTCAGGATATTGCTTCGATCAGCGGAATTGATACCCAAGGTCGTTACATAATCACTGGGTTCTCGGCCAATACCCTGAACTCTGAACGTGTTCGTGATTTTGATGCTGACAACTTCATCAACACATCTTCTTCGGTATGGCGTATCAAAGTCGGCGTAAGCTACGATTTCTAATCGAGGCGATAAGTAAAATATAAGGGCGGGGCTTCGGCTCCGCCCTTTTTTTATGTGTAGATGCAAGCGTCGAGGCCGTCGCGTTTGACGATGCGTATGCGCGCGGAGATGCTATTGCCATAGCGGCGGGTGAAGCCGCCTACGCCGTTGACCGCCCGCTTTTTGGGCAAGGGCAGGATGGCCGCCAAGCGTGCGGCCTCTATGCGGGTCAGGTTCTTGGCCGATTTATTGTAATAACGCTGTGCGCCGGCCTCTGCGCCATAGGTGCCAATGCCGGTCTCCGCGACGTTCAGATAGACTTCCATGATCCGGCGCTTGCCCCAGATTTTTTCGATGAGGAACGTGAAGTATACCTCCGGTACTTTGCGCAGATAACGTGTCCAGCCGGACCCTTGCCACAGGAACACATTTTTCGCGGTCTGCTGACTTATGGTTGACCCACCACGCATGCGGCCGCCCTTTATGTTGCGGGTCAGCGCCTTTTCGATAGCTTCGCGATCAAAGCCATCATGGCTGCAAAATTTACCATCCTCGGCGGCGATGACTGCCCGTACGAGGTTGGGCGAAATATCGGAAAGGGGGGTCCACTCGCGCTTTGCCCCGTTACTGTCGAACAACATCGTTAGGGTCGTGGGCACGGGGACCACGGCATATATGGCCGTAAGTGCGACAGTACCGCCAATGAAATAGACCGCGCCCTTAAAGCTGGAGCGCAAAAAACGGGCGGAAAGCGAACGCTTGGCTTTTGTCATAACCAAAAACTAGCGCAGTGCTCTCCGCCCGTCATCTATTTTTACACTGAGGGATAAGCCTCGTTAAATTGCGAGCAGCATCCGTTTCTCGCCCGCAATACGCAACATCGCCTTTTGCAGCTTTTCAAAAGCGCGCACTTCAATCTGGCGTACACGCTCTCTACTGACGCTATAGGTCTGGCTAAGCTCTTCCAAAGTTTGCGGCTCTTCAATCAAGCGGCGCTGTGTCAGAATGTGCTTCTCGCGCGCATTCAGACTGTCCATCGCTTCGGACAACAAGGCATGACGCATGTCGCCTTCTTGCGCGTCGGCAACGCGTTCGTCCTGCAACGGCGTGTCATCGACCAACCAGTCTTGCCACTGGCCATCGCCATCTTCGCGCATGGGGACGTTGAGCGATGTATCCCCGCCCATCGCCATGCGGCGGTTCATGTTGTTCACTTCTTCTTCGGAGACACCAAGGTCGGTTGCGATTTTGCGCAATGCTTCCTGGTTCAAGTCACCGTCTTCAAAAGCCTGAAGATTGTTTTTCATACGGCGTAAGTTGAAGAAAAGCTTCTTCTGCGCGGCGGTTGTGCCGATTTTGACGAGGCTCCAGCTGCGCAGGATGAATTCTTGCATCGAGGCGCGGATCCACCACATCGCGTAGGTCGCGAGGCGGAAACCACGATCGGGGTCAAATTTCTTTACGCCCTGCATCAATCCGATATTCCCCTCAGAAATCAGCTCGGATACCGGTAGGCCGTAGCCGCGATACCCCATGGCGATTTTTGACACGAGACGGAGATGCGACGTAACCAGCTGTTCAGCTGCTTTGGCGTCGCCATGTTCTTGCAAGCGCTTGGCAAGCATATATTCTTGCTCGGGCTTGAGTATCGGAAACTTCCGAATTTCGCTTAGGTACCGATTAAGGCTCGCGTCCCCCCCAAGGGCAGGTATCGTAGCCGGAACATTCTTTTTAACAGACATGTTTTCCTCTTTCATTGTGCCTTCCGCCGGGCCTCATCAAGCACCCGATGGTAAAGCGTTCCCTTCGAAACTTTTATAACTGAAGCTTGCTTAACAGAAGCTGCATGTCTTCTGGTATACCGCATTCAAACCGTAAAGTTCCGCCGGTGATGGGATGAATAAACCCCAAAGAGGCGGCGTGCAATGCTTGACGGTCGAATTTGGCCTGATTTGGACCAATTTTGTAGTGGTTTTGTCGATTAGAATAGACGCTATCGCCGATGAGCGGATGGCCGATATGCGCCATGTGCACACGAACCTGATGCGTCCGCCCCGTTTCCAGCGTGCATTCGACCATCGCTGTTTTGGCAAAGGCCTCCACCATGCGGTAATGCGTGACGGCGTGCCGACCCTTTGATTCGGGCAGCACCGCCATTTTCTTTCGGTTTGTTGTGGATCGGCCAATTTGTGTGCGCACCGTGCCAGCAGGGGGCGCGGGAATGCCGTTTACGATTGCGATATATTTGCGTTCGATGTCATGCGCGGCAAAAAGCTTCGCGAGGCCCTCATGCGCGGCATCGCTCTTGGCGACGACCAGAAGCCCCGAAGTATCCTTGTCAATGCGATGAACGATGCCGGGGCGCTCGACCCCGCCAATGCCCGATAGCTTGCCCTGGCAATGATGCAGCAGCGCGTTGACGAGGGTGCCATCGCTATGACCCGCTGCAGGATGCACGACGAGCCCGGCAGGCTTGTTGACGATGATCAAATGTTCATCTTCAAAAACCACGTCCAACGCAATGTTCTGCGCCATTGCTTTGTCGGGGATTGGGGCAGGGACATTAAGCTCAAAATTCTGGCCCGCCATTTTCTTGCTGCCGGCGTCGGTAAAGACCTGACCATTGATGCGCAGCGCGGCGTCAGCGATCAAAGCCTGTATGCGCGCGCGTGAATATTGCGGCAATGCAGCGGCGAGCGCGCTATCCAGTCGTCCGGCACCCAAAACGCCTGTAAATGTGGTAATTTCCCCAACCATCGCCTAGACATGGGTGATGGCTTTGCATTTATCAAGCAGCGACTGGCGACAACTTCTGGACTGGGCAGAAAGTGCAGGG
>CAIPUN010000075.1 GCA_903868245.1 uncultured Sphingomonadales bacterium
CGTCCCCAAGAAATCCCGATTGTTCAGAAATTTTGTTTCTCGAAAAAACTGCCATGGGCCTTTCGGAGCAACAGACTTTCGTAATCGGCAGACTAAATATAATGCTCGCTAAAATTGGATATGAGACAAGTTTTCCAATTCAGGCCTTTTACCAGACACTTTTTGCCGAGATTAGCGCCAAGGCCGCTGCTGGGGGCACTTACGCGAATGACAACGACCTAATTGCGGCAAAAGCGATCAAACGGTCAGACGTTGATAAAACTTTGACCAGGGCGATGGCGGAACCCCGTTTTAACGAGCTCTGGCCTGCTATTCCCCCAGAATTAAGCGCCGCAGGATGGCCGACTATCAAGGTCCTTCGATTTCACCGCCATTGCTTGCGTTACTTGGCGCAGCGAAGCGTAGGTCAATTTGATGCGTCCAAGATGAGTAATGCAATACAAAGACAAATTGCAGATATTCCAATTTCGGTTCTAGAAGCCACAGGCTTAATGGAAAAAGCGTTCTCAATTGCAGCAACATTGTCGATTGGGTTGGACCGGCCGTCCGAAGAGATCCTTCATGCTGCAGTTGTCGAATTATTGGAGAAGTACCATGCCGACGGTACGTGATCGAAACAGCGCCGGACTGCGTATGTTAATGGCAAATCTTGGGAGAAAAAACAATGCGCATGATGCGCTTCTCGAGTCTTTACCTCTTGTCAGTGAGAGAAAAGCGAGGGTTGAAGGTGAGCTTTTCGCCCAGCGTGACAATCTTAAGAGGTTCAAACGGATTCGGTAAGTCTGCGATCGTCAAGAGTTTGTACGATGCTTTTGGCGCTACGCCACATAAGATTGACAGCGCTTGGAAATCGGCAAGAGTTGCTGCTTTAGTGCACTTCACGATTGATGATGAACCCTACACTATGTTGAAAACAGGCGACCGCTATTCGCTATTTGACAAAAACGATTATCGTTTGATCGAAACAAGCTCCATTAGTTCAGAACTAAGCCCATTCCTCGCTGACCTTTTCGACTTTCGGCTGGTAATGGCTAATCGGGAAAAGAACACCATCGTTCCTCCTCCAGCCTATATCTTTGCGCCTTTTTATGTCGATCAAGATCAAGGGTGGGCCAAGCCATGGGACTCTTTCATTCAAATGTATCTTCCTGACTCGAAGAGAGCGTTGAGTAACTACCACACGGGCTTGAGGCCAAACGCATACTACATTGCGCTAGCAAATCGTGACAAGCAAAGAGCAAAGTTGAACGAACTTCAACTTAGTCGAAACGACTTAAGACGCGCTCTTGAAGAAGTTAGAGGTTTAGTTGATGAAATTGCGTTAAATTATGACGTCCATGATTTTGAAAATGAAGTCGAGATACTTATAGCAAAAAGTAGCGAGCTAAATATAATTCAAAGTGATTATCGCGACAGATTGTCGACCTTGAGTAATGAAAGAGCGCTTTGGATTGATCAGCAAAAAATACTCAGGGTTGCTATGGCAGAAATGAAACAGAGCGTCAGCTTAGCGTCAACTCAACCTGAATCAATCGATTGTCCAACATGTGGACAACATTATGATAATTCTATGGCTGCGCGGTTTGGCCTTATTTCGCAGTTTGATGAATTATTTGACGCCTACCAAGAGGGAGAAAAGCAAGTCAGAGACATTGAAATTAAAATCAAAGATGCGCGCAGTAAAACAGGCCAGATAAGCATTCAAATAGAACAAATTGACGCCATATTGGATAGCAGCAGGGAAGATACCACACTTGGCCAGATAATTTCGGCTCAGGGTAGGAATGAAACAACAAACCTGTTGCGAGAAAAAATCCAAAAAATTGACATTTTGGTTGGAGAGGCTCTGCAAGAATTACGCGATGCTGAAGACCTTCTCAAGAGGTCACTAAACGCGGAACGCTCAAAGCAGATAACTGATCATTTTGACATGCTTAGGTCCGAGTACGCCAAGACGCTCGATGTTCGTTTAGATTACTCATCTCACGCAATATCGTCGCCGCAGCTTGCTCGTGGAAGTGAAGGCCCGCGTGGGCTAGTGAGCTATTACTATGCGATTTTACAGACTGCACGCGAGTATGGAAGTTCTACATTTTGTCCAATAGTGGTCGATGCACCTAACCAGCAAGGGCAAGATGCCAAGCACCTCCCTGAAATACTTCAATTTCTAATTGATCAAAGACCTAGAAATTCGCAGGTTATTATCGCAACAGAAGAAACATTTGGAATGTTTGAGGACAACAAAATAGTCGATGTCGGAGCAGTCGAAAATCAAGTGCTTCTCGATTCAGAATTTGTTTCTGTCTCCGAGCACTTTCGCCCATATCTCGGACAATTGCTCTAGGATTTTAATTGGTGGGCGTAACAACTAATGCCTAGACCCTTCGCCAGAGCTTGGGCGCCCAGCCCCCTTATCCATAGCGCCGCGATAAACGCCTCCTGCGGAATGCTCACATTGCCATATTGACCGCTGGTCGCCTGACGGCCCCCCGCATCCGCATGAGAGAATAGTTACTCCTCGCCCATCCGCAACGCCGCAATAAACGCTTCCTGCGGAATGCTCACATTCCCATATTCTCTCATCCGCGCCTTGCCCTTTTTCTGCTTTTCCAGCAGCTTTTTCTTACGGCTGATGTCGCCGCCATAGCATTTCGCGGTCACGTCCTTGCGCATGGCGGCGATGGTTTCGCGGGCGATGACTTTGCCGCCGATGGCCGCTTGCACGGGAATTTTGAACAGATGGCGCGGGATGAGGTCTTTTAGGCGTTCGCACATGCCGCGGCCGCGCGATTCCGCCGTGCCGCGGTGGACGATCATGCTCAACGCGTCGACCGGGTCGCCATTGACCATGATGCTCATCTTCACGAGGTCGCCTTCGCGGTGGCCAATCTGGTGATAATCGAACGAGGCATAGCCACGGCTAATGCTCTTCAGGCGGTCGTAAAAGTCGAACACCACTTCGTTCAAAGGCAATTCGTAAACGATCTGCGCGCGGCCACCGACATAGGTCAGTTGCTTTTGAATGCCGCGCCGGTCTTGGCACAGTTTCAGGATGGAGCCGAGATATTCATCGGGGCAGTAAATCGTCGCCTGTATCCATGGCTCCTGAATTTCGTCAATGCGGTTGACGTCGGGCATGTCGGCGGGGTTGTGCAGTTCCATCTCACACGCATCTTCGGTTTTGCTGCGGCTGAGTTGCAGCTTATATACAACGCTGGGCGCGGTGGTGATAAGGTCGAGGTCAAATTCGCGGGTTAGGCGTTCCTGAATGATCTCCAAATGCAGCAACCCAAGGAAGCCGCAGCGAAAGCCAAAGCCCAAGGCGGCGCTGCTTTCGGTTTCGAAGCTGAACGATGCGTCGTTGAGGCGCAGCTTGCTGATGCTTTCGCGGAGCTTTTCAAAGTCGGCGGCGTCGGTCGGGAACAGGCCGCAGAACACGACGGGCTGCACTTCCTTAAAGCCGGGGAGCGGTTCAGCGGCGGGGCGCTTGGCATCGGTAATCGTATCGCCGACGCGGGTTTGGGCGACTTCCTTAATCTGCGCGGTGATGATGCCGACTTCGCCGGGCCCGATTTCCGAGAGAATCTCCAGCTTTGGCCGCATACATCCGACGCGGTCGACCAAATGCTTTGTGCCGGCGGCCATGAATTGAATTTCTTGGCCCTTTTTAATCACGCCATCAATGACGCGGATCAGGATGACGACGCCCAAATAGGGGTCGTACCAGCTGTCGACCAACATCGCCTTTAACGGCGCGTTGCGGTCGCCCTTTGGCGGGGGGATGCGGGTGACGACGGCCTCCAGCACTTCGTCGATGCCGATGCCCGATTTGGCGCTGGTCAGGACGGCGTCGTCGGCGGGTAAACCGATTATGTCCTCAATCTCGGCCTTGACCTTGTCCACCTCTGCCGCGGGCAGATCGATCTTGTTGATGACGGGGACGATTTCATGGTCATGCTCAATCGATTGATAGACGTTGGCGAGCGTTTGCGCCTCAACACCGTGCGCGGCGTCGACGACGAGCAACGCGCCTTCGCACGCGGCGAGGCTGCGGCTGAC
>CAIPUN010000076.1 GCA_903868245.1 uncultured Sphingomonadales bacterium
TCTGCGATGATCAGCTTTAACGGGCCCTTTGCCATTGCGGCCTCTGCTGCCGCGCGAACATGATCTTCATCGGTGCCATCCAGATAGCTGGTCACATGCGACCCAAATTGCGGCATCATGACATTGTAGAGATAGTCTACCCCGCCATAAATGGGCCGCCCATGCAGCACGCTATCGCCTGCGCGCACATGGGCAAGCGCAATGCTGGAATGTGCGGCCATGCCGCTGCAATAGGCCACGGCATCTTCTGCGCCATCAATCGCGGCGAGGCGGGCTTCTAGAAAATCCAGACCGGGATGGCCGAGTCGGGAATAGATATGGTTGGTTTCCCCAACCAGCGGCCCTGTGCCATCGAAATAGGCCTCGTGCACGTCTTTGGCATGTTGCGCCGATGGATAGACAAAGGTGGAGGTCATGAAGATCGGGGGCTTTGCTGCCCCCATCCCCAATTGCGGATCATATCCGAAGGCAACCGCCAATGTTTCTGGGTGAAAGTCCCCCGACTTCTTATTTTCCATGGGTATCAATATATGCACGCGAAACGTCACAATACCAGTCGGTAAATCGGCGGGCGAGCATCTCGGCATCGGCCGAATAAGGACCGGGCGTATATCCCGGGCTGTTGACGCCCTTATGATTGTTTTCCGCCAGTTCCTTGTCCTGCGAATTGGTCACTGCCCACAGGGAAATAAGGGCGTCGACATCATAATCGACGCCTTCCACCGCGTCCTTATGGACATACCATTTGCTGAACACATGGGTTTCCGTCGCGCTGACGGGCATGCAGCTGAACATGAACACATAGTCCGACGTTGCATGAGCAAAGAGGTGCGGGTCAATCGCCCAGCGCAGCGAGCCAATATCGCCATTATTGGCCGTAATCAGCGGCTTTTTAATCAGCGGCTTGCCATCCTGCGATATGGAGGTGCAGCCTTCATTGAGCGCGAAGCGGGCGACCTGCCACCAATGCCCTTCCACCGGCTCATGCGGAAAACCATGGGCGCCCATGGCGGCGTTAAAAGCCTCGGCGCGCGCATCTTCATGCGCATCAAAATGCTTCGACATGCCTACGGGGAATGTCTTTGCCAATTCCGGATGACCCGTCGCGCAATGGTAGCATTCGCGCGCATTTTCCATGACGAGCTTCCAGTTCGCATGTTCGACCAGCTTGTCGACATGGGCGAGCTTTAGATTTTCGAAATTAGCAGGTGCTGCATAAGCCGAAAACTTCTCGCGGAAGTCATCGATGGGCGGTGGATTGTCCGCAAGGCAGATGAAGATCGCGCCACCGAAACAGGCTATCGCAATGGGTTTCAAGCCATGGGCGCTTTTGTCGAAATCGTCTTCCATGCGGCCTGCGGCAAACAAGGATCCGTCCAGATCATAAGTCCAGCGATGATAAGGGCAGACCAGCTTAGGTGCGGTGCCATGGCCGGGTTGGCAAACCATGGAGCCACGGTGACGGCAGCTATTGTGGAACGCGCGGATCGTGCCTTCCTTGTCGCGCGTGATGACGACAGGCCATTTGCCCACCATCATGGAGATGTAACTGCCTGTTTTGGGCAATTCACATTCCATGCCGGCCATCAGCCAGCTTTGGCCATAAATCGCCGCCATATCGAAATCGAAGCTATCCGTTTCGGTGTACAATGCTTGGGGCAAGGTATGCCCTTCACGGCGTTGTTCAAAAAGCGCGCTTATCCGCTGCAAATCCATGTCTCGGCCTTTATGCAAGTCTCTCTAAAGCGGGAATGGGCCAGATATGGAAACGAATAAAATCGCATTTTCGCATAGCCCTATGTCAAAATGTCGGGCAATAAAGCAGACGTAAAAATGTACGCATTCGAAAGGCCGATATCATATCCAATCGTAGCACCATTAACCGTCGCTGGTTGCCGTTAAATGCCCTGCGAGCGTTTGAAGCGGTAGGACAGAATCTAAGCTTCACTGGTGGCGCGTCGGCGCTTTCGGTGTCGCAAAGTGCGATGAGCCGCCATGTTGGCGGACTTGAGGAATTGCTGGGCAAGCAATTATTCGTGCGCGATGCGTCGCGGCTTTCGCTGACGGCGGCTGGCGAAGAATTGTTGCCGGTGGTGAGCAAATGTCTCGACCGGATCGAGCAAACGATGAATGCCATTCGCGATGATGAGGTGACTGGCCGTTCACTGCGGCTGCATGTGCCGCCGTCGCTGCTGCAGCAATTGTTTCTGCCGATGCTCCGCGATTTTCATGTTGAACATCCCGATTTGCGCCTAGATGTTTCGAGCGCGCATGTGACGGGCTTGCCATCAACCGATTTCGACATGGCGATTGTGTATGACCGACCCAATGTCGATGACCGGATTACGGATCTTCTTTGGATGGTACGCGTGGCGCCATTATGTTCGCCGGCAACCGCGGCCCGCGCTCAAGGCAAGTCATTAGAGGCGTTTTTGAAAAGTGAGGAGCTTTTGCACCTCAAACTAGATGGTGAGCCTCGCGAGCTTTTGTGGACAGCCTATCTCCGGCAAAGCCAGATGAGCGTCGCGACGCATGGCGGTCTTGCCTTTGATACCAGCATTGCCGCTGCGCAATATGCCATGGCAGCCAATGGCGTCTTTTTGGGCGATATTGACATGTTCGCGCAGGAAATTGCCGATGGGCGGCTCGTGATGCCTTATGAAGCGGTGATTGAAGACGGCTATGGTTATTATTTGAAACTCCATGCCGATGATCTGGCTGATCCCGCTATCTCAATGCTTCGAAGCTGGCTCATCAGCCAGTTTGTGGCATTGCGGCAAGCGCCGAGTCCGCGCGCGCTAGGCTGACCAAGCGCAGGCCTGATTTTTGCGCGATGTTGATTGCCAAGTCGGTCGCTGCCGAAATTGTCACGAGCATTGGACAGTTTGCCAGGATCGTCTTTTGCACCAGCTCAAGGCTGCACCGGGCGGTCAGGACTATAAAGCCAGTTGAAATATTGATATTAGCGCGGGTAAGTGCGCCAATTAACTTGTCGAGCGCATTATGACGCCCGACATCCTCGCGCGTCATCACAATAGCACCGTCGGGCGCGCAAAATGCTGCCGCATGTGCAGAACCTGTATCGGCATTTAATGTCTGGTATGACCGCAACGCTGAGAGCGCCGAAAAAATAGCCACATCTGCGACATCAATCTGCGCCGTTACAGGCGGTAGAGGGCGCATGACTTCTTCGAGATTGTCCATGCCACAAAGGCCACAGCTACTTTCCGAGACACGCTGACGGGCGCGGGCAATAACTTTCTCGGCATTTTTCTGCGGCACCTGAATACGCAATATCCAGCCCAATTCTGACCTATGGGCGTCGAGCGCCAGAATATCCTCCGCGTGCGTAATCAGCCCTTCTGACAGGCTGAAACCTACGGCATAGTCCTGAAGATCAATTGGCGTCGCCATCATCACGGCATAGCCAATGCCATTATATTCAATAGCGACGGGCGCTTCGACAATAATGGGCCGTTCTACTATCTCGGCCGAACCCTCATTTGGGGTAAGTACCGCAAAACGAATGGGTTGTGTGCCCTGTTCAACCGCCATTTTGCGCGTCAGCCAGCAAGCGAATTGCGGCCGCCGCAACCGGCGACAGGCCATCTGTCCCGTGGGCAAAAATCATCCGTTTCATCCGCGGGTCCCAAAATGTCTGAATATGGTCCGCGACCGCAGCAACGGGCGCAGGGTCAGTTGCCAGATTGGTCGCAATCTGGTTCGCCATATGGATGAGGCGCTCCTCACTGGTCATTCGGCAGCAATCCCGGTTTCCACGCGGCGCGAGCGAGTCGACAAGGCCTCATATTCTTCCTGCCACTCTGTCGGCCCGTTAGAAGCGCTGATCTGAACCGCCGTGACCTTATATTCAGGGCAATTGGTAGCCCAGTCGCTAAAGTCGGTGGTGACAACATTGGCCTGCGTCACCGCGTGGTGGAATGTTGTATAGACAACACCTGGGGCAACGCGGTCGGTCACATTAGCGCGCAATGTGGTTTCGCCCGCGCGGCTCGCCAGCTTCACCCAATCACCCGATTTGACGCCGCGATCTTCGGCATCGACAGGGTGGATTTCGAGCAGATCTTCTGGATGCCACGCGACATTTTCGGTCCGCCGTGTTTGCGCACCGACATTATATTGCGACAATATCCGCCCGGTGGTCAGCAACAAGGGGAAACGTGGGCCGGTTTTTTCATCCGTAGGGACATAATCGGTTACAACAAATTTACCCTTGCCGCGCACAAAGCCATCAATGTGCATAATGGGCGAACCGTCAGGCGCATCGGCGGTCACGGGCCATTGCAGCGAGCCCGCCTCATCCAACCGCGCAAAGGATACGCCGGCAAAAGTTGGCGTCAGCCGCGCGATTTCGTCCATGATTTCGGACGGGTGGCTATAATTCCAATCTAGCCCCATCGCTTGCGCCAGCTTTTGCGTGACTTCCCAATCTTCCAAGCCGTTCATGGGGGTCATCACTTTACGCACTGGTTGAATGCGGCGTTCGGCATTGGTGAAGGTGCCGTTCTTTTCCAAAAAGGTCGACCCGGGCAAGAAGATATGCGCGTAATTTGCGGTTTCGTTCAGGAAAAGATCGTGGACGATCACACATTCCATGGCCGCGAGCCCGGCGGACACATGGGCCGTGTTTGGATCGGACTGGAGGATGTCCTCACCTTGACAATAGAGCGCCTTGAAAACGCCATCGACCGCCGCATCGAGCATATTGGGAATGCGCAGGCCGGGTTCTGGATCCAACGTCACGCCCCAGTCATTTTCAAACAAGGTCCGTGCGTCGTTGTCGCTGATGTGGCGATAGCCAGCAAGCTCATGCGGGAAGCTGCCCATGTCACAGGCACCTTGGACGTTGTTCTGGCCGCGAAGCGGGTTTACGCCAACGCCTCTGCGGCCAATATTGCCCGTTGCCATGGCCAAATTAGCGATAGCCATGACGGTTGAGCTGCCTTGCGAATGCTCGGTAACGCCCAAACCATAATAGATTGCGCCATTGCCGCCTGTGGCATAAAGCCGCGCTGCTGCGCGCAGTTCTTCGGCATCGACCAAAGTGACGGGCTGCAGATTTTCGGGGCTATTGCGGGCTTGCGAAACGAATTCGGCCCAATGGCTATATTCGTCCCAGTCACAACGTTCACGGACGAAGGCTTCATTGGCCAGGCCTTCGGTAACAATGACATGCGCCATCGCCGTTAGCACCGCGACATTTGTGCCGGGGCGTAAGGGCAGATGGTGCTGCGCCTCAATATGCGGCGAACGCACAATGTCAGTCCGGCGTGGGTCGATAACGATAAGTTTCGCGCCGGGGCGGCCATCTTGTCCGCGCAAACGGCGTTTCATCCGGCTGGCGAAAACGGGGTGGCCATCGGTGGGGTTCGCACCAATGATCAGGATAACATCGCTGTCTTCGACGCTGTCAAAATCCTGCGTTCCGGCGCTGGTGCCAAAGGTGGTTTTCAGGCCATATCCGGTCGGCGAATGGCATACCCGGGCGCAGGTATCGACATTATTGTTGCCAAAGCCGGCACGGACAAGCTTTTGCACAAGGAAGGTTTCTTCATTGGTGCAACGGCTTGATGTAATGCCGCCAAGCGCATTGCGGCCATATTTTTCGCTAATCCGTTTCAGTTCGGACGCGGTATAAGCAAAGGCTTCGTCCCATTCGACTTCGCGCCACGGGTCGCTGATCGACGTGCGGATCATAGGCTTCAATATGCGTTCTTGATGCTGGGCATAGCCCCATGCAAAGCGGCCCTTGACGCAGCTATGGCCGCGATTGGCCTTGCCGTCCTTATATGGGACCATCCGCACCAATTGCTCGCCGCGCATTTCGGCGCGGAAGGTGCAGCCCACTCCGCAATAAGCGCATGTCGTGACGACGCTACGTTCCGGTGTGCCGACCTCAACAACTTTTTTCTCAACTAA
>CAIPUN010000077.1 GCA_903868245.1 uncultured Sphingomonadales bacterium
CATGGGCTCTCATGCAGGCTTAGACGTCAGCCATGTTGAATTTCAAGCCTGCATCGCCGTTACTTCTGCTCCTCACCCTCTCCGCATGCGGCACGAAAGAGGGCGGATTTTCCTCGCTTGAACGCCGGAGTTATGAGGCTGATGCGCCGATATTTGCGCCGACCGAATCGGCAGCTGCGCTATCTGTGCTACCGGGTGAATTCGCCGCAAAATCCGACGCGCTGCAGGCGCGGCACAGGACGGCGCATGGCGCATATCAAGGCGCATTGGCAGCGGTGCAGGCGATCGCTTCACAGGCGGCGGGCAGTTCGCCGGGCAGTGAGGCTTGGGTGAACGCGCATCTTATGCTGTCACGGCTCGACAAGACGCGTGCCGATTCGGTGGCCGCTGTGCGTGACTTTGACGGGCTGATAGCAGATGCAGGCGCGCGCGACGCAGGGATTGCGGTGCTTCTGACCGAAGTGCAGCGACCCGTTATCGAAGACGTCGCACGGCAAAATGCGGAAATCGCCCGGCTTTCGAACGTGATCGGGGAATAAAGACGCGCTCTGTCATTGCCTGCCGCATCGACAAAGACCGTTGCCGTTTCGACAAGCCACGAAATCACAGCTTCCTCTTGCCCGCCGGCCTGATATGACGTTGCGATATACATATTCAGGAGAGTTTCGAATGCGCATCACCAAAATCGCGATTTCTGCCCTTGCCATTGCATGGGTGCAGTTGGGCACGCCTGCGATGGCCCAGACCACGGCGCCTGCGCCGGCTACTGCTGCTGTCGAAGTCGACCAGAATGTCGCGATCAAGGCCTTTTTCGAAGAATATGATGCGCAACAACTGGCGCTTTCGCCGCTTGGCAAAGCCTATCGCGGCATTAAGGACAGCGACTATGGCCGCTGGGGTGATTTTTCCACCGCCGGCGAGATGCGCGCGCAGGCCGCCGAACGTTCGGCGCTGAAGGAAATGCGCGCCCGCTTTGACCCTGCCAAGCTCTCGCCTGAGAACCGCTTGTCTTTCCGCCTGTTTGAAAAACGCGCTGAGCGCAGCGAAGCGGCCTATAAATATAGTGATTATGGCTATGTCTTTGACCAGATGAATGGTGCGCAGAGCCAGTTGCCAGCCTTTCTCATCAACATTCACCGCGTCGACACTAAGTCCGACGCGCGTGCCTATGTCAGCCGCCTCTATGGCCTTGGCCCTGGCATGATGGAGGCGATCGCTCAAGCCAAGACGCGCGCGGCGAACGGCATTATGCCCCCCAAATGGGTTTTTCCTTATGTCATTAATGACGCGCGCAATGTTATCACTGGCGCGCCCTTTGGCGATGGTCCTGACGCGCCATTATATGCCGATTTCAAGGGCAAGGTGGCCAAGCTCAAAATCAGCCAGACCGAAAAAGACCTGTTAATCGCTGACGCGGCGCAGGCGCTGAACGCATCGGTAAAGCCTGCCTATGAGGCGTTGATTGCCGAAATGACGGCGCAAGCAAAGGTCGCCGGAACCGACGACGGTGTCTGGCGTTTCAAGGATGGCGCAGGCTATTATGCCGAGCGCCTCGCCAATTATACCACGACCAATATGACGCCGGACCAGATCCACAATCTGGGCCTCGCACAGGTCGCGCGCATTCATAAAGAAATGCGCGTCGTCCAGAAAAAGATGGGCGTGAAGGGCGATCTGCAGGCTTATTTCAACTATATGCGCACCGAGCCCAAATTCTACGCG
>CAIPUN010000078.1 GCA_903868245.1 uncultured Sphingomonadales bacterium
AGTGTCGTTGGTAGCGGCTATGTATATGTTCGTGGTCTGGGCGATCGCTATTCGCTCGCGCTTTTAAACGGCTCGTCGCTTCCGAGCCCCGAGCCGCTCAAGCGCGTTGTTCCTCTGGATCTATTTCCGACTGGGGTCATTGCATCCTCCCTTGTCCAAAAAAGCTATTCTGCAAATTATCCCGGTGAATTTGGCGGTGGCGTGATTAACCTTACCACCAAAGCGACACCACGTGATCCATTTTTTACAATCGGCGGCAGCATGTCGGGTGACAGCGAGACCACGGGTCGTTTAGGCTATACCTATTATGGTAGTTCTACCGATTGGTCTGGCTACACCAATGCCAACCGCGATTTTACCCCTGCACTGAGTAGTTTCATTGCGAGTGGCGAGCGGCTTAGCTCCGGTAAGGTGAATGTTCAGGACGTAGGCAAGGGAATTGTCACTGGCCGGAACGCAATCTTGCAAAGTGACACGAAGCTTCCTGTTAACGCCTCATTGTCGTTTTCAGGCGGAAAGACGTTTGATGTGGGCGCGTCACAGCTCGGTGTAATCGCTGGTGGCGGCTTCAGCAACAAATGGTCGACTCGTGACACCATCCAACAGCGTTCGGTAAGCGCCGATATTTCTTCGGTTGATTCAAATTTTAACCAGGTCAGCACAGATCAACGCATCGTTGCAAATGGACTGCTTGGTTTGGGATTTGAATTTGGCGAGAACAAGCTTCGTTGGACTAACCTTTATATACATGACACTATTAAGCAGGGTCGTTTAAGTGTTGGTAAGGTCGACGAGCGTCCGGCCGACATCATGCGCCAAAAAACGGCTTGGTATGAACGGCAATTGTTCAATTCACAGGTTGTTGGAGAATTTGAACCAATGCCTGATTTGGACATTGATGTGCGTGCTGCCTATGCAAAGTCGCAACGCGATGCGCCTTATGAGCTTTCGACTGAATATGTCCGAACCAACTCGGCATCTGACCCGACTGGTGCTTATTTCGTCAACATATTGAACCGTCAACGCGGTGATGCACGGGTAGTTTTCTCAAAGTTGACCGAAGAACTTTTGTCGGGCGGCGTCGATGTAAGCTACAAGCTAACGCCTGATATAACTTTAACAGTCGGCAACAATTACACCGATACAGATCGCGTGAGTTCGCGTCGTGAATTTTTTTATGATGCAAGTAATTTGCCCGCAGGCGTGGGAATGCTGCGCGCTGATCTCTTATTGCAGCCTGAAATTATCGATTTTTATGATATCGCTCTTCTCGAGGGCGATGAGGGTAATCCTGCGTTTTCCGCAACTTTGCGGACTTGGGCTGCCTATGGCAAACTGAACGCGCAATTGGGTGATAGGTTGAATATCGATGCGGGCGTTCGATGGGAAAAGGCGGAGCAGAGCGTCGTACCTATCCAGGTGTTTAAGATACCGGGTGCATCTGGTGCGGCGACAGAACTAATGCGGGAATATTGGTTGCCAGCGGCTACTATCACGGCTGATTTGACCGACCAGATAAAATTGCGGCTTAGCGGTTCCAAAACGATTGCCCGGCCTCAGTTCCGTGAATTGATTAACCAGCCTTTCTTTGATCCGGATACAAACCGCGGATATCGCGGAAACCCACTTCTGGTCGACAGCCAATTGTATAATGGTGAAGCACGGTTTGAGTATTATTTTGCGCCCGAGCAGCGCTTTTCCTTCTCTGG
>CAIPUN010000079.1 GCA_903868245.1 uncultured Sphingomonadales bacterium
CGCAACCCTCGCGACGCTGAAGGTCTTTCCTGGACGCATCATCGCGTTTTTTCAACCCCATGGTTACGGCCCCATCCGCGTCATGGGCGCGGAACTTGCTGGCGTATTTGCTAACCTGCTTGGCGAGAACGACCACCTCATCCTTTGCGACCCAGTCTATTTCGGCGGCACGGTGGACAAAAGCACGGGTAGCCAAAGCATCACCGACGCGGTCACCGCCGCTGGCCGCAACGCCGAATATATCCCCAGCCGAGAAGAATGTGGCAACCGCATATTGGAAATCGCGAGGCCCGGTGACCGCATCGTCATAATGGGTGCGCGGGATGATACGTTGAGCGGGTTTGCGGCGGATATATTGCAGCGACTGGGGCGCTAGGGCGTCCAACCCTATTCGCAATCGCCCCGAATCGCTTGCTTTTCCTGTAAATCCCACCTAAGCCGCCGACTTCGCTCGGGGTATCCCTTGTGAAAACGAAGAAGGCCGGAGGGGCGTATGCATGGTGCTGCGTCAGCGATCGGTAGGAACAAGGAAACGCCCATGTCTCTGTACGAGCATGTATTTTTGGCGCGTCAGGACCTTTCACAGGCCCAAGTAGACGCGCTGGCAGAAGCTGCCACGAAGATTGTGGAAGACAATAAGGGCAAGGTCGTAAAGACTGAAACCTGGGGTCTTCGGACATTGACCTACAAAATTCAGAAAAACCGCAAAGCGCATTTCGTAATGCTCGACATCGATGCTTCTGGCGACACCATCGCCGAACTCGAGCGTCAGACACGCATGAACGAAGACATCATCCGTTACATGACCGTCCGCGTTGACGAGCATGAAAAGGGCCCATCGGTCATGATGCGCAAGAGCGACCGTCCAGAGCGCAGCGAACGCGGTGAGCGTGGCGGTTTTGGTGGTGGCGACCGTGATCGCGGTGCACCTCGTCCAGATCGCGCGTATCGCGCAGAGCAGGAGGCTTAAAACATGGCACGTCCGTTTTTCCGTCGCCGCAAGTCCTGCCCATTCCAGGGTAAAGATGCGCCGCAAATCGATTATAAAGATGTACGCCTGTTGCAAGGTTACATTTCAGAGCGCGGCAAGATTGTCCCATCGCGCATCACCGCCGTATCGGCAAAGAAGCAGCGTGAGCTGGGCCAAGCTATCAAGCGCGCCCGTCACATCGGTCTTCTGCCGTACATCGTGAAGTAAGGAGCCGAAACATGGATATCATACTTCTCGAACGCGTTGAAAAGCTTGGCGCAATTGGTGATGTTGTCACCGTGAAGGACGGCTATGCCCGTAACTTCTTGCTGCCAAACAAAAAAGCGCTCCGTGCAAACGAAGCTAACCGCAAGGTTTTCGAAGCAAACCGCGCGAAAATTGAAAGCGATAACGCAAACCGTCGTGACGAAGCGCAAAAGGCTTCAGGCAGTGTTGAAGGCAAGCAGATCGTCCTGATCCGCGCAGCTTCACAAACTGGCCAGCTTTACGGTTCGGTTTCGGTCAAGGATATCGTTGACGGTCTGGTCGCCCAGGACGCCAAGGTTTCCAAGAGCATGATCGTGCTAGAGCGCCCTATCAAAACGCTTGGCGTATTTGGCGTGAAGGTTGTTCTGCACCCCGAAGTCACCGTCAATGTTCAGGTCAATGTGGCCCGTTCGGACGATGAAGCCGAGTTGCAGAAGGACGGTGTCAACGTTCTCGACCAGATGTTCGAAGACGAACAGGCCGAGATTGCTGCGGAAGCCATTGAAGCACAGGTTGAAGCCGAAGTAGCCGCCGACGCAGCCGATGCTGCTGAAGCTGCTGCCAATGCAAAGCGCCGTGAAGAGCAAGCTGCCGCCAAGGCTGCTGCTGAGGCCGCTGGCCTTTCAGCTGAGGCTAGCGACGACGCATAAAGCGTTCGATTGCTACATACAAAAAGCCGCCTTGTTGCAAAACAGGGCGGCTTTTTTGTTGGGTTGTTGTGCGCCAGTCGCAGCGTAACCGTGACATTCTCTCCCTTCGTCGTCCTGAACTTGTTTCAGGACACCGCGCTTCCGTCGCATGTCATCCTGAAACAAGTTCAGGATGACGAGAGGCAAAACGACAAGGTGGATGGTAGCGTCGGGACATTCACGACGCTAATACCCACCCCATGACCGCGCCTATCATCATCACCGCCGATATGGGCAAGACCGACCAAGCATGGGCCAACGGTCTGCGTCGCGCGCATTATCCGGCAGAGCGAAATTATATTGATGCGCATATCACTTTGTTCCACCATTTGCCGCCAAGCCATCTGCCGGAAATCAAATCGCGGCTGGCGGCGTTGGTGAAGGACTATCCGGCGCCAGCCGCTGATCTCAGCGATGTGATGTTGCTCGGTAAAGCGGTGGCGTTTCGCGTGGACAGTCCTGAATTGCTTTGCATGCGGGACGAACTGGCCGATGCGTTTCGTGGTCTATTGATTCCACAGGATCAGGCCACGCCCAAATTGCATATAACGATTCAGAACAAGGTCGAGCCATTAGTTGCCAAGGCGCTCCGCGCGCATCTTTTGGAGTCGTTTCGACCCCGTCCGCTCGCCATTTTGGGTCTATCGGCACATTATTATTGCGATGGGCCATGGGCGCCTATCGGAAGATGGTCATTTCGCGGCTGACAATGCTTGACCCGTTACCACCCCGCGCTTATAGCGCCGCGTGCTTTCCCGCAAACGCAGGGATTCACGCTTGGATGGCGAAGTAGCTCAGCTGGTTAGAGCGGTGGAATCATAATCCATAGGTCGGGGGTTCAAGTCCCTCCTTCGCTACCATCTTTCTTGTGTGCATTTGGCGACGAGCACCGATGGCACGGGATTTGTTCATTTTGATCGAAGCAGCGAGCCTATGTTATGCAACGGCGCGCTTTGATCGGTTGCCGCATTTTGCTGCTTGGGCTACACTAACCATATGAAAGATTGCACCCAATGCATTGTACGTAACCGTGCAATTTGCGCCGGGCTCGAAACAGACGAGCTTGAGCTACTGGGGCGGCTGGGCCGAAAGCAAAAGGTTTCCAAGGGCCAAACCGTATTTTGGGAGGGAGATGATGCTGTCGTCGTCGCCAATGTTATCGACGGCGTGCTGAAGGTTTCGATGAGCTTGCCCGACGGCAGGGAGCAGATAGTCGGGATTGTTTTTTCGTCGGATTTTATTGGCCGGCCTTTTGGGCAGCACAGCCCGTATAGCGTGACCGCGCTGACCGATGCCGAATTGTGCATCTTTTCGCGGTCGACCTTTGACAACTTTGCACAGCAGCATCCTGAGCTGGAGCATAAGTTGCTGCGCCGGACGTTGAATGAACTTGATCGTGCGCATGCATGGATGCTGTTGCTGGGGAAGAAAACCGCAACGGAACGGATCGCAACTTTGTTGCTCGAAATGTCTGCTCGTCTTGGCGAAACGGGTTGCACAATTGACAATGGGGCGTTGGACGCATTTGAATTGCCGCTTGATCGTCAGCAAATTGGCGACGTTCTGGGGCTCACGATTGAAACAGTTAGCCGTCAGTTTTCCAAGTTAAAGGCCGAAGGCGTTATCCATCTACCAAGCCGCCGGACGGTTTGCATACGCGACCGTACGCGGCTTCAGGGTCTGTCGGCGGCTGCCTGAACGACGGTTTAGCAAAGCCTTGGGTGTGGCTTAGCCTGGAATATTATCCGCTGGGCCGCCGATGAGTACAAAATGCCGGTCGCAATAGCCGCAGTCGACATAACCTTTTTCATCAATTTGAAGCCAGACCCGGGGGTGCCCCAATGCGGCGGGAATATCTCCACTGCCGTCGCAAGCGACACGCGGTTCGCGGACTCGGATTGTTTCGGGGGCGTTGGTGTTCATGAGCGCCGCTTAGCAAAGCCGCAACGTGGCTGCAACGGCTGAGAATATAGTGAGCTTATGATAATAGCGCGGTCACGAAATTCCAGCGGATGGATTCCATGTGATTGCGCTGACACCATGCGTTCGCTATCGCATGGAAATGTCTGAACAAGCTATCTCGATCCAAAACCTTTCCAAAAAATATGCGGGGGGGAAACAAGCGTTAAGCGATGTCAGTTTTGACGTCGCGCAAGGGTCGATTTTTGGCCTTCTTGGGCCCAATGGCGCAGGTAAATCCACGCTGATTAACATCCTGGCCGGGCTGGTGATGAAGACATCGGGCAGCGCGTCGATATGGGGGTTCGACATTGACGCCCACCCACGCAATGCGAAGGCGTCTATTGGCATTGTGCCGCAAGAGATTATGTTCGACCCCTTCTTTACACCGAAAGAAGCGCTTGAGCTGCAAGCGGGTCTATATGGCGTGCCTAAGTCGAAACGCCGGACAATGGAATTGTTGAAAGCCGTGCGGCTTGAGGACAAGGCAGATGCGTATGCGCGGACCTTGTCAGGCGGCATGAAGCGCCGCTTGTTGGTAGCCAAAGCCATGGTGCACGCGCCGCCCGTCATTGTACTCGATGAACCGACAGCCGGTGTCGATATCGAGCTACGTCAACAATTATGGGATTATGTGCAAGAATTGAACCGCCAAGGCGTAACGGTTGTGCTTACCACCCATTATCTCGAAGAAGCTGAGCAGTTGTGTGATCGGATCGCGATCATCAACCATGGGCAGTTGATTGCCAACAAGCCGACACGCGAACTGGTCGGAATGGCACGCGAAAAAGCAGTCGTGCTAACGCTGGACCGCGATGTAACCAGTGCGCCAAAGCATGAAGCCTTTGAAAAGGCGGAGCTGGTTGGCGATCGGACGGTTGAGATTACCTACAACAAAGACCGTATGAACGCAGGCGAAGTGCTTTCCGTCATTCAAGGCCTTGGGTTGGGCATAATCGACGTAACCACCAAGGAGGCCGACCTCGAAGACGTCTTCCTCCGCCTGACAAGCGCAGATTGATGGAAGCGGATGTTCTGATCATTGGGTCGGGCGCAGCGGGGTTGACTGCTGCATTGCAATTGGCGGCGACGCGTAGGGTTGCGGTGCTGGCTAAGGGTTCGATTTCCGACGGCGCAACAGCATGGGCGCAGGGCGGGATTGCCGCAGTGCTTGAACCCGGCGACAATTTTGCGAATCATATCGAAGATACGATGGTCGCAGGCGCTGGGTTGAATAACCGCGCCACGGTTGAATTTGTTGTGGAGAATGCACCGCTGGCGATTGAAAGGCTGGCAAAGCTTGGGGTGCCATTCAATTTGGACGGGAATGACTGGCACTTGACCCGTGAAGGGGGGCACAGCCATCGGCGTATCGTCCATGTTGATGACGCCACCGGCTGGGCTGTGCAGCAAGCGTTGGAAGCTGCGGCCAGAGCGCATCCGAATATCACTTTGGTCCCGGACATGGTCGCGGTCGACCTGATCTTAGGTAGGAACCAGGAACGCTTTTCAACGTCCGGGCGCATCCACGGCGTTTATGCGCTCAACCGAAAAACAGGGCAGGTCGAGACGTTCACTGCGCGCGCAACCATTCTCGCGAGCGGTGGCGCTGGCCGGACTTATCTATATTCCACAGCCCCGCGCGGTGCGACTGGTGACGGCATTGCCATGGCGTGGCGCGCTGGGTGTCGCGTGTCAAACATGGAATTCATGCAATTCCACCCGACCTGCCTTTACAATCTGGAGGTCAAAAACTTCCTGATAACAGAGGCGGTGCGGGGCGAGGGCGGTATCCTGAAAAATCCGAAAACCGGACATCGTTATATGCCCGATTATGACGATCGTGCCGAGCTTGCGCCGCGTGATATTGTCGCCCGCGCAAATGACGCCGAAATCAAGCGCGATGGTCTGGACTATGTCCATCTTGATATCAGCCACAAGCCACCTGAATTTGTGCAAACGCATTTCCCGAATATTTATGAAAAGCTGCTGGGCCTTGGCATCGACATAACGCGCGAGCCAATTCCGGTGGTTCCAGCACAGCATTATACCTGCGGCGGTGTGATTGTGGATTTGGACGGCCGAACCGACGCGCCGGGCCTGTATGCCGCGGGCGAAGTGACGCAAAGCGGCCTGCATGGTGCAAACCGTCTGGCATCCAATTCCTTGCTTGAATGCTTCGTCTTTGGCGACGCTTGCGCGCGCCATATCGACGCCAATTGGGATAGCCTGCCGCCCCCGCCGCCCATTCGGCAGTGGGACGAAAGCCGGGTGATTGACAGCGACGAAGAGGTTGTGATCGCGCAATGCTGGCGCGAAATTCGGCAGTTCATGTGGAACTTTGTGGGCATCGTCCGTACAACCAAAAGACTGGAACGCGCGCAACATCGCATCGATCTGCTGCGCAGTGAGGTTGAGGATTATTACAGCCATTTCCGCGTTACCCCTGATCTGATTGAACTGCGTAACTTGGTAGAGGTTGCCTCCTTGATCATTCGGTCCGCGCTGGCGCGACACGAGAGCAGGGGATTGCACTTCACGCTCGATTATCCCGACATGGCAGACGAAGCGCGCGATACGATTTTGATGCCATAGGTACAAAATCCTTTTCTAAAGATGTCAAACTCAGGCAGGGTCGCATCTGGTTATTTGGAGGCAATTATGGACGTTCGAAATCAAGTCGTGGCGGTTCACATGCGCAAAGTTTTGCATCTGCCTGTTCTGGCGCTGTTGGCAGCCATGGCGATGCCTGTCGTTGCCGCAACGCCCGAGGAGACAGCACGCGAAGTGCTAGCCAAATCGCCTATCATCGACGGCCATAATGACACACCGCATCAGATTGCTGAGTTGTTTGACCGTGACTTTTCCAAGTTCGACTTGGCGTCGTTGCCTGCGGACGTGCTTGCTAAAACCCACACCGATATAAAAACTGCGCGCGCCGGATATCTGGGGGGACAATATTGGTCGGTCTACGTCAATGCCGCTTTGCCCAAGCATGAGGCCGTGACGCGCACTATTCAACAGATCGATGTCGTCCGGCAGATGATAGCGCGATATCCGGAAACATTCACTTATGCGGCAACGGCAGCTGAGGTCGAAGCGGCTATGAAAAAGGGAAAAATCGCGTCGCTTATTGGCATGGAAGGCGGGCACTCCATTGGCAGTTCTCTGGAAATCCTGCGGCAGACTTATGCGCTCGGCGCGCGTTACATGACCCTTACGCACAGCCTGACCACCGATTGGGCGGACAGCGCAACCGACGTGCCAAGGCATGACGGATTATCGCCCTTTGGCTTTGAAGTGCTCGCCGAGATGAACAAATTGGGTATGATTGCGGATATCAGCCATGTGGCCGAGGCCACGATGCACGATGTGTTGGATAAGAGCACAGCGCCGGTCTTGTTCACGCACAGCAACGCCCGCGCGGTCACGCCGCACCCCCGCAATGTGCCCGATTCAGTGCTTCAGCGCCTGCCGAAAAATGGTGGCGTTGTGATGGTAACCTTCGTGCCCGGTTTTACCTCATCGGAACGGCGGCAATGGGAATATCAACGCTCCGCAGTCGCAGGGCGTGCCAAGACTGAATTTTCAGGCAATCCTGCTGGCGAAAAGGCTGCTGTTGACATGTGGATTGCGGCCAACCCTCAACCAAAGGCAACGCTAGTGCAAGTGGCCGACCATATCGACCATATCCGCAAGGTTGCAGGAATTGACCATATCGGCATTGGCGGTGATTTCGGAGGCGTTGACGAATTGCCGGTTGGTTTGGAAAATGTCTCAACCTACCCCACCTTATTCGCCGAACTCGTCCGCCGTGGTTATTCCAAAACCGACCTAGCAAAGATTGCCCAAGGCAATGTCCTGCGCGTGATGCGCGCCGTAGAGAGCGCCGCGCGGAAGTAATTTAGGGCACAAAGCCCTCGGCCAGATAACGTTCGGCGATAGCGGCGTGCAAGGCGGCGCCTCGCGCCATGACGCTGTCGTCGAGGACCATGCGGTTGGAGTGCAAGCCACAGCATGTGCGCCAGTCGTCTCCTTCGTGCGATGCGCCAAGGAAGAACATTGCGCCGGGAACTTTTTCGAGGACATAGGCAAAGTCCTCCGCACCCATGATGGGCGTGTCGAGGGTGATCCAGCTTTCGAGACCGAACATATCCTCGACCACCGCCTTGCCGAATTGGACCGCGCGGTCGTCGCAAATGGTCACCGGAAAACCTTGTTCAATATGAACCTCTGCGCTGCAGCCATGGGCGGCGGCAATGCCGGGGACGAGGCGGTGCAGTTCTTCGGCTACCCGCGCGCGTGCCTGCGGCGACAATGTACGAATGGTGCCAAGCAAATGCGCTGTTTCGGGAATGATATTGTTGGTCGTGCCCGCCGAGATTTTGGCGATGGTGATGACCGCCGGATTGAATACCGAAATCTTGCGTGTCACCATTGTTTGAATGGCGGACACAATTTCACAAGCCACTGGGATGGGATCAATCGCATCGTGCGGCATGGAGGCATGGCCCCCAGCGCCTTTGACGGTAATGTTCAGCACATCGGAAGATGCCAGTAATGGGCCACTGCGCCCGCTGAACACGCCGCGCGGTGCGTTAGGCATGATGTGCAATGCAAAGGCAGCGTCGGGCAGGGGGGCGATTAATCCGTCGTCCAGCATGAACCGTGCGCCATGATGGCCCTCTTCGCCCGGTTGAAACATGAACTGGACCGTGCCGGCCAATTGGTCGCGCTTGGCACATAGCATCTTTGCTGCGCCAACGAGCATCGCGACATGGGTGTCATGTCCGCACGCATGCATCGCACCGTCAGTTAGCGAGCTATATTCAAGTCCGGTGTCTTCATGAAGCGGCAAGGCGTCCATATCGCCACGCAGAAGCACATTGCGGCCATTTGCAGGGCCTTTCAGGGTCGCAATAAGGCCAGTGGTCGATGGCCCCTCATGCAGCTCCAGCGGAAGGCCAGCAAGTGCAGCCTTTATCTTTGCCAATGTCTTGGGGTTTTGCAGACCCAATTCCGGCTCGGCATGAATCGCTCGGCGCAGGTCAATAAGGTCAGGAAGGATTAGTTCGGCGTCGGCGCGCCAGTCGGTGCTGATTAAGTCCATAGCTTAACTAGCACCAGCCTGACGCGACCGACAACCGTCTTTAATCTTCCAAACGTACCGTCACATATTGTGTCGCCGCACCGCGACGTTTGACGCCAAGCAGGATCGCGCCGCGACCAGCCGCTTGTGCATCCTTAATGGCAGCAGCAAGAGCGGAAGCTGTACTCAGATCCCGGTAATTGGCGGACACGATGACGTCACCGCGCCGCAAGCCGGCCTGTGCGGCTGTGCCAGCCCCTGGAACATCTATGACAACGCCCTTTATATCGGCGGTCATGCCAAGCGCTCGTGCGATTTCGGCATCCAACGGAATTACGCTGAGGCCAATTGCATCACGAATAACCTTGGAATCTGGCGTATCGGTTTGCTTGTCGAAGTCTTTATTTTCTTCTGGGTTGAAATTGCGCTGGGCCAGCTTCTCTTCTGGTGGACGCGCCCCAACCGTAGCGGTCAGCTTCATGGGCTTACCTTCGCGCAAAATGTCGAGCGGGATGCGCGTGCCGGGTTTGATGTTCGCAACGATGTAGGACAAGGTCACATCGGGCGTCACTTCACGGTTATCGACGCGAAGCACAATGTCACCCTCTTTCAGGCCAGCCTTGTCTGCTGCCTCACCGGCAACAACACGTGCGACAAATTCACCGCGGTTCTTTTCAAAGCCAAGCGCATCGGCAAGGTCTTCGCTTACTGGCTGGATGCTGATGCCCAAATAGCCACGCTCTGGCCGAACGCCCTTTTTCAGGGACTCAACAACCGGAATAGCTTCTTCGGCCGGAATGGCAAAACCAACGCCAATATTTGCGCCCACAGGTGAAATTAGGCGGTTGTTGATGCCGACAACCTCACCCTTCAGGTTGAACAATGGGCCACCCGAATTGCCGGGGTTTATTGCGGCATCGGTTTGAATGAAGCGGTCATAAGCACCTCCGGCGCCGATGTTACGCTGAAGCGCGGAGATGATCCCTGCAGTTACCGTGTTACCAAGGCCAAGCGGATTGCCAATGGCGATCACCCAATCACCAACACGGCTTTTCTGCGATTCTACCATTTTTACAAAAGGGAGACCTGATGCGCGGATTTTGAGCAAGGCGATATCCGATGATGGATCGCGGCCAACGATTTCTGCCTGATATTCCTTGCCGTCGAAAAGCGTTACCGTCACGCGGTCTACTGCATCGCCAGATGGTCCACCGGCAACGACATGGTTGTTGGTGACGATGTAACCGTCGGCGGAGATCAGAAAGCCTGAGCCGCCACTGGCTTGTTCCTGCGTCACTGGGCGGCGCTCGCCCGTCATCGGGTTGAAGCTGGTGGCTACCTGCACCTTTTGACGTGTGGCGATATTGACCACCGCTGGCTGTAATTGCGCGGTAAGATCCGCAAAGCTCGTCGGTGCGCCGCCGGGAGCGAGGTTGACCTGTTCCGAGACCGGTAGTCCGGTTTGCGCGGTGACGGGGTTGCCGTTGATTAAAGCAACTGTGCCGCCAGCCATCAATAGCGCGGTGGTAACTGCATAAGCGTAACGCACGGATTTCATTCCTCTCGTCTATTCAATTGGGCAAATGGCCCTAAAAAATCTGTTCATCGTTGGCGCGGTAAAGCTGAACGCCGATTGAATGGATGCGGTCCAACTAGCCAACACTATATGTCTATCGATTAAATGCCTTTTCGGAATTTTTCCAGATAGGCGTTTTGCGGTGACAAGATGATATTGCTTGCACCTTCACCGTTTTGGAACGTTTGACGATAACTCTGCATTGCGCGGTAGAAATCGTAGAAAGCCGGATCCTTGCCATAGCTTATGGCGTAGATACGGGCGGCTTCGGCTTCAGCGTCAGCGCGGATGATTTGCGCTTCTTTCTGGCCTTCAGCGTCAATGGCAATGGCTTCCTGATTTCGGGCGCTGCGCATGCGGTTATAAGCCGACTGCAAGGTGGCGGCAGGCAAATCGGCACGCTTTATGCGGACGTCAATGACTTCGGCGCCATATTTGCGCGCTTCGCGGTTTAACGCGGTTTGGATATTCTCCATAACTTCGCCGCGTTCGGCGCTCAACAAGGCGGCAAAGGTCCGCTTGCCAAGTTCGTTGCGCAGCGATGAACCCAAAATCGTCCGCAATTGGTCACGCAGGCGATCTTCAGTACGGATTGTGCGATACATGACAGCGGGCTGGGTAATGCGGAAGCGGGCAAACGCATCAACCTGCAAACGCAATTGGTCGGTGGAAAGCACTTCTTGCTGTTCCATCTGAACGCTCAAGACGCGCTTGTCGATCATCTGAATCTGTTCAACAAAGGGTATGCGGAAGGTAAGTCCGGCACGTGTTTCGCCGAATTTTTCGCCGGGCTTATAAGGGTTCACGATCCGGTCGACCTTACCATAGCTACTGATAATGGCCTGCTGGGTTTCGGGAACAACGTTCACCGACATGCTCATCAAGATGAGCGCGCCGATTGCGCCAACCGCGAGATAAATCGGATTGCGAAGAAGGTTGCTGGTCATTTCTTGGTCCCTGTAACGGTCACGGGTTCGGCCTTTGGTGTCGTTCTTTTCTGGAATTCAGGAATGGGAAGATAGGGCGTCACGCCCCCGGTTTCGACAATCGTCTTGTCAACCTTGCCTAATACTTGCTCCATGGTTTCATAATATAACCGGCGCTTCGTCACCTCAGGTGCTGCACGATATTGCACATAGATTTTGTCAAACTCGGCAGTTTCACCCAATGCAAGTTCGGTCACGCGGCTGGCATAAGCGCGGGCGTCGTTCAGATAGCTTTCGCGCCGTTGCTGCGCCGCGTTCACTTCCCGGAAGGCGTCATTGACCTCGGCAGGCGGATCCGATTGACGGATCGAGATGCTTTGGATCAGCACACCCGCGCGATATTCGTCGAGCACCTGTTGCATTCGGCGACGCACTTCAAGTTCGATAGCGCCACGGCCAGGGCCAATGGCTTGTGTAAGATCAAAATTAGCGACCGCCGCACGCATGGCGCTCTCGGCGACTTCTTTGACCGTTTCTTGCGGGCTATCGAGTTGGAACAGGAATAGCTCTGGCTCTTTAATTGACCAACGGACATCATAGGCCATGTCGATGATGCTTTGGTCCTTGGTCAAAACCAAATTCTCGCTGCTTGCCTTTGGCGAACCTACGGATGTCGTCTGAATCTGCTGAGTATCAATTTTCGTAATGCTTTGCAGTGGTGCAGGCAAAGTGAACTGGATCCCAGGCGGCAATGTGCGTGAATATTTGCCCAATTGCGTGACAACGCCCTCTTGCTCTGGACCAATGCGATGAATGCTTGTCCAGACGATCCAAAGCGCCACGACGGCACCAATGATCAGCGGGAGCCAACTTTTGCCATCGGGGCGTTGTGGCAAGCCGCTAAATCCACCGCCTTTTCTGCGCAGCAGTTCTTCTAGCGATGGGCCCCTTGAACGCCCCCGTCCGCCTGGTTCGGGTGCTGGGTCCCACGGATTTACGGGGTCGGCTTTCGATCCGCCTCCGCGTTCAGCTGCGTTGCTTGCGCCGCCTGATTCCCCAGAATCGGGAGAATCCCAAGGTCCTTTGCCATCTGTTGCCAAAATTACGGGTCCCTGCTTATCAAAATTGGTGCTCATAAAACCTTTATAGGAACGGTTTTTCAGAAAAACAGTGTCAATCCCGCAATTCTGAATCTATTCGGCAAATCATGTCCGATTTTGCTATAATTTCCGATGCCATTTTTGCTGTTGTTGGGAACCGCGCAAGTGGTTTGAAGGTCACCGATAATGCGGTCTCGCTGATGCTTGACGTGTCAGGTTTAAATGCCGAGCAGCGCATTGAGATTGAAGCCGATGTCCGCGCCGCAGCTTCGCAGGCCGGCGCGCAATCGGTGCGTGTCATGTTGACCGCCGAACGCATTACACCCCGCCTGATTGCGGTAGCGAGCGGTAAAGGCGGCGTGGGCAAATCTACGCTGTCGACAAACCTTGCCATTGCCATGGCGCGCGCTGGCCGATCGGTCGGTCTGGTGGACGCAGATATCTATGGTCCGTCGCAGCCAAGGTTGATGGGAGTGGAGGGCGTGAAGCCCGAAGCGGAAGGCAAGATGATGATACCTGTCATGGGGGCAGGCGGCGTGCCGTTTCTGTCGATGGGGCAGTTGGTCAACCCGGGGCAAGCCATTGCGTGGCGCGGGCCAATGGCGGGTAATGCGCTGTCGCAACTTGTCGATGCCAAATGGGGCAATGTCCGCGACATCGTGGTCGATATGCCGCCCGGCACAGGCGATATTCAATTGTCGATGATCCAGAAGTATAAGCCCATTGGCGCAGTGATCATCTCCACGCCGCAGGACCTTGCCCTTATTGACGCGATGCGCGCCATCAGCTTTTTCGACACCGCAAAAGTGCCGATCATTGGACTGGTTGAAAACATGGCCGGATATCTGTGCCCGCATTGTGGAGAAATGAGCGATCCTTTCGGTTCTGGTGGCGCGGAGGCGGCCGCCAAGGAACTGGGCATTCCGTTCTTGGGCCGGATACCACTCGACATCAAAATTCGCATGGAAAGCGATGCGGGTACGCCGCCTGCATTGGGTGAAGGACCTATCAGCGACGCTTATGGTAAGATTGCTCAGATGGTTGCAACTTGGATTGATACCCCGAAAGACACTACCTCATGAATGAAGCGCCAGCGGCAAAGGACGGCATAAGTCGCCGGAAACTGCTGATTGGCGGCGGCGCAGGTGTAGGACTGTTCGTCGCATGGGGCCTATGGCCGCGCCGTTATGCCCCAAACATGCGTGCGGTCGATGGTGAGCATCTTTTCGGCCCATGGCTGAAAATTGCAGAAGATGGCAAAGTCATCGTCGCCATCCCGCAGAGTGAGTCTGGCCAAGGTGTATATACCGCGCTGGCACAGATCGTGGCCGGCGAATTGGGCGCCGATTGGCGCTCGGTTGCGGTGCAGCCGGTTTCAGCCAGCCCGAGTTTTGCCAACACACTTCTGGCGCGCGCGTGGGCAACGACTTTCCTACCAGAAAACATCATGCTCGACGTGGATATTGGTCCCGTTGCTAACAGCATCGATGAAATCGCCCGCCGAGACACGTTCGTAGTAACGGGTGGGTCATCTTCGATCCGGCAGTTCGAAAGACCGTGCCGCGAAGCTGGCGCTGCGGCGCGGACTTTATTGTGTCAGGCGGCAGCGGCGCGCTGGGGCATTGCATGGGAGCAATGTCGGACCGATCGTGGCTTTGTCATTGCGGGTCAGCGGCGTTTGTCTTTTGCAGAATTGGTCGTGGAAGCATCAGCGCTTGATGTGCCGTCGCCGATTCCGCTCAATCCATCGGCGCGCAACCGGCTTTCGGGACGCGATGCACCGCGCCTTGACTTGTCGGCCAAGGTTGACGGCAGCGTAAGTTTTGCAGGCGATATCCGCTTGCCTGACATGTTGTTTGCGGCGGTTCGCGCTGGTCCAGCCGGTAACACCCGCTTATTGTCAGTCGATGAGAAGGCTGCGTTGAACATGCGTGGCATCCTGCAGGTGGTAAAGACCGATAACTGGGTTGCAGCGGTCGCAAGCAATTGGTGGGCGGCTAACAATGCACTAGATGCCATGGCGCCCGTGTTCCGCACCAAGGGGCAGATGGCAGACAGCACCGAAATCGCGCAGTCTTTGTCCAACGCAATTGTCAAAGGCCCCGGTTTTCGCGCCATCAAACTCGGGGATGTTGATGCCGCAATGGCGCCGGAAGCGGGTGCGCGAATATTCAAGGCAGATTATACCGCCGGCGCTGCCGTGCACGCACCGATTGAGACACGTTCGGCAACCGCAGATTTTCGGGATGGACGTTTACAATTGTGGCTCGCGACCCAAGCGCCGCATTCCGCGTGTCTGGCTGCTGCAAAAGCCATTGGAATTAACGTCGATGATGTTGTGCACTATCCCGTGATGGCTGGTGGCAGCTTTGACCGTAATTTCGACAACAGCATAGCCGCGCAAGTGGCGGTGATTGCTAAAGCACTGGGTAGACCCGTCCAATTGACATGGTCTCGTCCAGAGGATTTCGTCAGGGACCATGTCCGTAGCCCAGCTCTGGGCAGGCTTTCGGCGACCATGGATGCGAAGGGCGCTGTGACGGGCCTAACGGTTCGTGTCGCCGCAGCGTCCAGTATGCGTGAGCTGGCAAATCGGATGGACGGGCAGAACGCCGATACGGCGCGCAAATCGGCTTCCGGTCAATATGATGTGCTGGCGCTGGAAGGCGCGCAAATTCCTTACACCATACCAAATATCAGTATCGATCATTTCCCTGTGTCCATGCCAATGCCGACTGGGCCGTGGCGCGGCCTTGCAAACAGCTATAACTGCTTCTTCGTTGAAGGATTTATAGATGAACTGGCGCATAAGGCAGGGGTTGAACCATTGTCGTTCCGTATGCAGATGCTAGCTGGCCAGACACGTTTGGCGCGTTGCCTGAAAGGTGTGGCGACCATGGCAAGCTCGGATGGGGGCGGGGTAGGCAGCGGGCGTGGTATCGCCTGTCACAGTATGCGCGACAGCCATATTGCCGTCATTGTGACTGCCCGTAATAGCGAGAGCGGCGTGCGCGTTGACCGCATTCACGCAATGGCCGACTGTGGTCGCTTGATTAATCCTGACCTGGCGCGCCAGCAGATTGAAGGCGGCATCGTGTTTGGATTGGCGCAAGCCTTGGGATCCGCCACGAATTTTGAACGCGGCCTTCCCACCGCACGACGATTGCGTGATATCGATCTACCCAAATTGGCTGACATGCCCGAAATCAACGTGGAACTTGTGCGCAATGACGAAGCGCCGGGCGGCGTGTCTGAATTGGGTGTTCCCGCTGTTGCGCCCGCGATTGCTAACGCCATTTTCTCCGCTACTGGTATCAGGCTGCGCGAATTACCCTTATTGTCCAGAGGACTATGATGACATTACCGATTAACCACCCGCCAGTAGCAACACCGAAAATTGGCGTGTTGCTTGTAAATTTGGGGACGCCGGACGCGCCGACGACGTCAGCTGTGAAACGTTATCTCAAGCAGTTTCTCTCAGACCGCCGCGTTGTCGAAATTCCGCCGATCATCTGGCAGCCGATCTTGCGCGGCATCATTTTGAATACGCGTCCCCAGAAATCTGCGAAGGCTTATGCAAAAGTTTGGACGGACAAGGGCTCGCCTCTGGCGTTTTTCACCGCTGGTCAGGCCGATGTGCTTCAGGCGCGCATGGGCGAGAGTGCCGATGTCCGTTATGCCATGCGTTATGGCAACCCCTCGGTCGCTGATCAACTTAGCGTTATGAAGACAGCTGGTTGCAACCGTATTTTGATTGCGCCCATGTATCCGCAATATTCGGGTGCAACGACGGGGACTGTGTTGGATGAGGCGTATGCCACGCTGACCGCGATGCGTTGGCACCCCGCGATACGTACATTGCCAGCCTATCATGATGACGCGGCCTATATTGGGTCACTGAAAACGTCGATTGAGGCTTCGCTGGCCGGACTCGATTTTGAACCCGACGCCATTGTCATCAGCTTCCACGGCATGCCCGAACGCACGTTGCAATTGGGGGATCCCTATCATTGCCATTGCCAGAAAACGGCGCGTTTGCTGTCTGAGGCTATGGGGCGCGAATTGGTTGTCAGTTTCCAGTCGCGCTTTGGTCGCGCAAAATGGCTGGAACCTGCAACCGACGACACACTTATGCGGTTGGCGCGCGAAGGTACCAAAAAGGTCGCAATTTTTGCGCCAGGCTTTTCCGTAGACTGTCTCGAAACGCTCGAAGAATTGGCCATGCAGGGCCATGAGCAGTTCGAAGAAGCTGGGGGCACCCATTACGCATATATGCCATGTTTGAATGACAGTGATGTCGGGATGGACATGGTAGAACGCATCATCCGTCGCGAGCTTGCTGGCTGGATTTAATAGGTCTTGATCCTAACATCTGAATGAGCGGCTTATGAGCTCTTCCCGACTAACGTTAACGGCA
>CAIPUN010000080.1 GCA_903868245.1 uncultured Sphingomonadales bacterium
GGCAAGGGCCTCCGGCGCCACCAGTTCGGACGGGGACAGGCGCGCGAGTTCCGCGTCCAGCCCGGCTGAATCAACCTCGCACAGCTCAAACCGGCCCGTGGAAATATCGGCAGAGGCCAGCCCGATCACATCGCCGACCGGGGCCACGGCTGCGAGCCAGTTCGCACTGCGCGCTTCGAGCAGCGCTTCTTCCGTCAGTGTCCCTGCCGTCACAACCCGGACGATGCCGCGCGCCACCAGAGATTTGGACCCGCGCGCTTTGGCTTCAGCCGGCGTTTCAATCTGTTCGGCAATGGCAACGCGGAAGCCCGCCTTGATCAAGCGGGCAAGATAGCCTTCGGCGGCATGAACCGGCACGCCGCACATCGGCACGGGTTGACCCGCATGTTCGCCCCGCGCGGTCAGCGCAATGTCGAGCGCCGCCGCCGCTGCCTTAGCATCGTCAAAGAACAGCTCAAAAAAATCGCCCATGCGATAAAAGAGCAGGCAATCGCCAGCTTCCGCCTTTAGCGCCAGATATTGCACCATCATGGGCGTTGTTGTCGTTGAGCCTGTGTCGACCATGTGCTTGGCGATAACGGTTTCCTTGGCGGGCGCAATCCCGGCTTCCCGTCTGGGCTTTATCGGCCTAAGCGGCTGTGGAAATCATTGGGATCAAGTAGAGAGGGTCGTCCATGAGCGAGTCAAAAGTTCAGTTTTCGGATCGTGAAGCGCTTAACTATCACGCGGCAGGGCGGCCCGGAAAAATCGAGATCGTCGCCTCCAAGCCAATGGCGACCCAGCGCGACCTGAGCCTTGCTTATTCGCCGGGTGTTGCCGTGCCGGTACAGGCCATCGCGGATGACCCCGCCACCGCCTATGACTACACGGCCAAGGGCAATCTCGTCGCGGTGATCTCAAATGGTACCGCCATTCTTGGCATGGGCAATTTGGGCGCGCTCGCCTCCAAGCCCGTGATGGAAGGCAAGGCCGTCCTCTTCAAGCGCTTCGCCGACGTCGACTCGATCGACATCGAGTTAAACACGGAAGATCCCGAAGCCTTCATCAACGCCGTCGCTTTGATGGAGCCAAGCTTTGGCGGCATCAATTTAGAAGACATCGCCGCCCCCGAATGCTTCATCATTGAACAGGCGCTCAAGGAGCGGATGAACATTCCGGTCATGCATGATGACCAGCATGGCACCGCGATCATCGCAGTCGCCGGCCTGATCAACGCGCTGTTCCTGACCGGCAAGGACGCCAAAGACGTGCGCGTTGTCGTGAACGGTGCCGGAGCGGCGTCGATCGCCTGCACGGAACTGATCAAGGCTGTCGGCGTCCCGCACAACAATGTCATCATGTGCGATTCCAAGGGGGTCATTTATCAGGGCCGCACCGAGGGCATGAACCAATGGAAATCGGCCCATGCCGTTAAAACCGATAAGCGCACATTGACCGAAGCTCTGGATGGCGCCGACGTGTTCCTCGGCCTGTCCGTCAAGGGTGCTGTGACCGGCGAGATGATCAAGACGATGGCGGCCAACCCCATCATCTTCGCAATGGCCAATCCAAACCCCGAAATTACACCGCCCGAGGCAAAGGCTGCGCGCTCGGATGCCATCATTGCAACGGGCCGGTCGGACTATCCTAACCAGGTCAACAATGTTCTCGGCTTCCCCTTCATCTTCCGCGGCGCCCTCGACGTGCGCGCGACCGCGATCAA
>CAIPUN010000081.1 GCA_903868245.1 uncultured Sphingomonadales bacterium
CAAGCCCGCAATGTCAGAACCTAGCCACGCCCCGATGGGCGCGCCAAGCGCGAAAACTGTCATGGCCATCGAGCGCCGATCAGCAGGGAAATAGTCAGCAATGATAGAATTGCATGCAGGTGTGCCCCCAGCCTCACCGATGCCAACGCCAACACGGGCCAGCAACAAGTCGAAATATCCGCGCGTGTAACCCGTAATCGCCGTCATAAATGACCAAACGGCAACCGACGCGGCCAGCAGATTGCGGCGGTTCGTCCGGTCGCACAACCATGACAAGGGAATACCCATGACCACATAAAAAAGCGCGAGCGGCAGACCAAGCCATGCGGTCTCTGTATCGCTCAGCTGCAATTCTTCGCTAATCGGGCCAAGCAATGTAGATAAAACATAACGGTCAGCGATACTGATCGTATATACCAGCATCATAATGATGAGGACATACCAACGCTGTCCCAGCGACGAGACTTCATCGACACTTATTGGCCCGTTCGGAGCATTGCTTGCCATAAAATTACCTCTCAGGTTGCGGCCAGTTCTGGCCCTAATTTATTGCGAAGTGGATCCAGAAAATTGCTGAAATTTTCCCACTGATCAACGCCGCTTTTGAAAATGGGTTGTCGCACCTGCTCCGAGCTCGCGGTGCGAACGGCGCGCTCGGTCTGGTGGAAATTGAGACATGCTTCTTCAAAGGGAAGCCCGCAATAATCAAGCAAGCGCCGGACTTGGGTTTCCAGATCGGCGACAACTTCCTCATAGCGGACGCGCAATATTTTGCCGGGCAGCAACGTGTCCCAATGATCCATAAGCTGCACATAGTCGGCATAATATTGACCGACTTCCTCAAGACCGTAGGTAAACTCCTGACCTTCAGCGAAGAGCTGCTTAAACCCGCTGAAGCAGCAACCCATGGCACCACGGCGCGCATCGATGATTTTCGCATTTGGCAAGATCATATGGATCAGGCCAATATGACGGAAATTGTTCGGCATTTTGTCGATAAAGAAAGGCGTGCCGCCTTTGCGGAAAATTTGCGTCTCGCTGATAAACTCCTCGCCAAAGCGAGCAATATCCTCGCGCGTCAAATCCGCTAAATTGCCTGGATATTCGGGCTCCTCACCCACAATACGCTGCCGGTCGAGGCGGAAGGCCAAGGCAAATATATTTGGGAGCTCCATCGTCCCTTCCACTTGGCTGTGCGAGGCGAGGATTTGCTCCAACAAGGTCGATCCTGCACGCGGCAATCCGACGATGAAAATCGGGTCTTGCGCAGGACAGCCGGCCCCTGAAAATTTTTCAAGTAAATCGGCCGTCACCAACTCACGTTGCAGCCGCATTTCGTTGGTTAACCTGCTCGGATCATATTTCAGTTCCTCGCGCTTCAATCGGTTACCAAGCTCATAATATTCAAATGATTTGCTATATTTGCCGCGGTCTTCCAACGCCTTGCCGAGCGCAAAACATAAATGATACCGATCTTCTAGCGCCGTCATCGGCGACGCTTGCCGCGCCTGCATCTGGGCGATCTCTTTATCTTCAAAACGGTATGTCTTCAGATTGGCCAAGCTCCAATAGGCATCGCCAAAGTCAGGCCGCGCCTTATAAGCCTGTCGATAGGCGGAAATTGCA
>CAIPUN010000082.1 GCA_903868245.1 uncultured Sphingomonadales bacterium
AAATGGTGCGGCCAAGAAGACTCGAACTTCCACGGGCTTTCGCCCACAACGACCTCAACGTTGCGCGTCTACCAATTCCGCCATGGCCGCACGCGCCTAGACAGGTAGGAGGCGGCCCCTAGCAAAGCGTGTAGGGTGGCGCAACAGGCATTATCGTTTCGAGGCCGCCTAATCGCGCCGCAGCAGGAACACCGCATGTTCTGCCAACAGATTGGCAAGCCGTCCATTGCGCGGTTTATCTCCGGACAAAAACCATTGGCCTTCAATTCTGATATTCCGCTCGCCGAGGAAACTACGAAAGTCGTCAATGGTAACATGGTGGATATTGGGCGTGTCATACCAGCTATGTGGAAGCTGCTCCGTCACGGGCATGCGTCCGCCAAACATATGGGCCAAACGCATGCGCCATTGTGCGAAATTGGGGAAGGAGACAAAGGCCTGCCGTCCGATCCGTACTAGGTGATCCAACACGAGATCCGGCCTTTTGGTGGTCTGCAACGTCTGGCTTAAAATTGCATAGTCAAAGCTACCATCGGGATAATCGGCCAAGTCGGTATCGGCGTCGCCTTGAACCACCGATAGCCCGCGCGCGACCGCAGTTGCAACGTCGCGGGCATCCAGCTCCATCCCGCGCGCGTCGGCATCTTTGGTGTCGCGCAATGCCGCCATCAACAGACCATCGCCGCAGCCGACGTCCAAAATGCGGGCATTGGCGCGCACTTCGCGGGCGATAATCGCTAGGTCTGAGCGCAAAGATGTCACCGGCTTTCCCCTGCGCGCAAAAAGCCGTCGACAATGCGGTTCATTTCTGGGGCGTCCAATAAAAATGCGTCATGGCCAAAGGGACTCGATAGTTCCACAAAACTCGCCGCCGCGCCCGCCGCGTTCAAGGCATGTACAATGCGCCGCGACTCCGCAGTTGGATATAACCAGTCGCTGTCAAAACTGATCAGGCAGAAACGCGTTTTGGTGCCTGCAAATGCCTTGGCAAGCACGCCGTCATGCGGCTCGGCCAGATCGAAATAATCCATCGCGCGGGTGATGTAGAGATAGCTGTTGGCATCAAAGCGGTCGACGAAGCTGAGGCCTTGATAGCGCAAATAGCTTTCGACCTGAAAATCGGCGTCAAAGCCAAAGCTTTTGGCATCACGATTTTGCAAACGGCGGCCGAATTTTTCGGTAAGGCCCGCTTCGGACAGATAAGTGATGTGCGCTGCCATGCGGGCTACGGCAAGGCCAGAAGCTGGCGTTTCATGCCCATAATAAGCGCCATTGTTCCAGCGCGGGTCGGCCATAATTGCCTGACGCCCAACCTCGTGAAAAGCGATGTTCTGCGCCGAATGCCGCGCGGTCGATGCAATGATAACCGCAGAGCGAACGCGTTCGGGATATAGAGCGGCCCAGCTTAAAGCCTGCATCCCGCCCATGGATCCGCCGACTACGGCTTCCAATGTTTCGATGCCTAGATGGTCAAGCAACAACGCCTGCGCGCGGACCATGTCGGCAATGGTGATGACCGGAAAGCCCATAGCATAAGGCACGCCCGTTACCGGATCGATGCTGGCGGGGCCGGACGACCCCATGCAGCTGCCCAAGACGTTTATGCTAATGATGCAATGGCGCGCTGGGTCTATCGGCTTGCCGGGGCCAACCATGCGCGTCCACCAGCCCGATTTGCCCGTTACGGGGTGGTTCGATGCGACATATTGGTCGCCAGTGAGCGCGTGGCAAATCAATATGGCGTTGGATTTGTCGGCGTTCAGTTCGCCATAGGTTTCATAGGCACATTCGACAGGCGCAAATGCGACACCGCTGTCGAGCCGCACGGGCCCAAGCAACTGTGCCTTTTTATCTAGACCGAAACGCGTATCATTCTGCATGATGACCGCCATATCAGCGGTTTCGTGCGAAACAATAGAAACTCGCAATAGAAGTGGTCCTGACCTTAGTGCGTTGGCGACACGTTGCGCTTCGCTGCTGTCGCCGCTATGGCCGCGGGCATGAACACACCCATAGCCAAACCATGGATTGAAGCGATCAGCGCCTACACACCCGGCAAAGCAAAGTCGGACGATGGCCGCGTGCTGATTAAACTATCGGCGAACGAAAACCCGTTGGGCTGCAGTGCCGATGCTGCGGCGGCGCTGGTGGATAAAAGCGCTTCTTTGGCCCGCTATCCTGACCCAGCCTGTACCGCTTTGCGCGAAGCATTGGGCGCGGCCTATGAGATAAATAGCGATCAAATCGTCTGTGGAACGGGTTCGGATGAATTGCTGAACCTCATTGCCATGGGCTATGCGGGCGCAGGCGATGATATCATTTACGTCCGCTATGGTTTTTCGGTCTATGACATTGCGGCCCGCAAAGCGGCAGCCAATGTGATCGTCGCGCCGGACAAGGATTATGGCACCGATGTTGATGCGTTGCTGGCGCTGGTGACTGAAAAGACCCGCGTGGTTTTTGTGGCGAACCCGAATAATCCTACGGGCACTTATACCGATGATGCCGAAATTGCCCGGCTGCATGCGGGTTTGCCTGGCAATTGTGTGCTCGTGCTGGACCAGGCCTATGGCGAATATCTTGAGGATGACGGTCCCGCCGCATTGGAACTGGCGCGCCGCCATGCCAATGTCTTGATCACACGGACTTTCTCAAAAATTTACGGCCTTGCGGCAGAACGCATTGGCTGGTGCTATGGCCATGCGGGCCTTATCGAAACGCTCAACCGCGTGCGTGCGCCGTTCAATGTGACGGCCGCAGGACAAGCTGCTGCTATCGCTGCACTTGCAGATAGAGATTTCGTGACGCGCAGCCGTCAGCATAATACCGTATGGCGTGACTGGATGGTCGCAGAATTTGGGGCATTGTCTAACCATGGATTGAAGGTCATTCCATCCTGGGGCAATTTCCTGATGGTCTTTTTCGAAGGCACATGCAGCGCAGAGACAGCGTTTAACGCACTCATGGCCGAAGGCTATATCGTCCGTTGGTTGCCGGGGCAGGGGCTTGGCAACGGCCTACGCATCACCATTGGCACCGAAGAGGAAAATCGGGGCATCATGGCGGCCCTGCGCAAGATTCTGGACGCGAACGCGTAATGTTACCCTTCGCGCGTCTGACGATCATTGGTCTGGGCCTTATCGGTTCATCGGTGGCACGCGCGGTCAAGGCGCAGATGCCCTCCGTGCGAATAACGGGGCATGACGCCGATCCGGCCGTGCGTGAACGCGTGGTTGCGCTGGGTATCTGCGATGATGTGACTGACACGTCTGGCGCTTCGGTGATGGATGCGAACCTTGTCATCTTGTGCGTGCCTGTGGGCGCTATGGGCACGGTTGCGGCGGAATTCGCGGCTGACCTACCAGTCGATGCGATTGTCAGCGATGTCGGTTCCTGCAAGCAAAGCGTGGCAGAGGCCCTCGGCGCGGCGCTTCCGAACGCGATCATCATTCCGGCCCATCCTGTAGCTGGCACCGAAAAAAGTGGTCCTGACGCTGGTTTCTCGACCTTGTTCAAGGGTCGCTGGTGCATATTGACGCCACCCGAAAATGCACCCGAGGCCGCTACTGAACGCCTGCGCTTTTTTTGGCAGCAGCTTGGCGCCGATGTCGAAATTATGGACGCGCGCCACCATGATATGGTTCTTGCCGTCACCAGCCATTTGCCGCACTTGATTGCCTATACGATCGTAGGCACGGCTGATGATTTGGAAGGCGTGACGCAAAGCGAAGTAATCAAATATTCCGCCGGCGGTTTCCGCGATTTCACGCGTATCGCCGCGTCCGACCCCGTCATGTGGCGCGATGTGTTTTTGTCCAACAAGGACGCCGTCCTTGAAATGCTGCAGCGTTTTTCCGAAGATTTAAGCGTGCTCCAACGCGCGATCCGGTACGACAAAGGCGACGAATTGGAGGCATTATTTGCCCGCACCCGCAATATCCGACGGTCGATTGTGGAGCAGGGTCAGGATGATGACGCGCCCGATTTCGGACGCAAGCACTAAACGTTCAATGCATTAATGGCGGCGTGAACCCGCGCCTCAATTTCCGCGCGAGGCAGGCCCGTGGGGAGCTCCTCGCCTACCTTGTAGGTAATCGTCCCTGATTTCCAGATGCCAGCCTTACGCGGGCTTAACGTGCCGCTGTTCACTGCAATCGGCACGACGGGAAGATTGATAAGCTTATACAGGCCGGCAAAGCCCGATTGTAATGGCGGCTGGTGGCCGGGGGCAACGCGGGTACCTTCGGGGAAGATCACGATTGGGCGTCCATCGGCGATCATTTTTTTAGCCAGAACCAACATGGCCCGCAGCGCTGCCGCGCCGCCATTGCGGTCAACAGGTATCATGCCATAAGCCCGCGCGGCGGGACCCCATAAGGGGATATCGAACAGCTCTTTCTTTGTCACCACCGCGGGTTTGCGAAACATGCGAGGCATGTCGATGGTTTCAAACATGCTTTCATGCTTGATAGCATAGAGAACGGGCTTTTGCGGCAATGCGCCCTCAATCTTGATGTTGATGCCCAATATCCGTCGGTAGCAGCTATATTGCCAGCGCGACCAGCCACGCACGGCCCACTGCATCAGCGGGATGGAGAACCATTGTGCCAAGAATGCGGTCACGACGAAAAACACCGAACCTGTGTAAAATATCACGATGTACAAAGCAGACCGGATGACTGCCATCATGGCTTAAAGCCCAAGAAGCGACGCGACGGCGCGCAACCAATATTTATTATATTCTTTGAACAAGCCGCCAAGCGACGGTTGTGTCGACACTGCGTCATTGGTGACGGTGATGCCATTGGGCAAGGCCCGGTCCAATTCAAAGCGTGCGCGGCGCATGTGCCAATCATGCGTAACAAGTCGAATGCTGCGCATATTGTTCCGCTTTGCCCATGCCGCCGTTTCTAACGCATTGGAGCGCGTGTCTACCGATTGGAAGCCCAGCGCAATGCAGCATTCGAAATATTTGGCAGATTTTGGGTATTGTGCCTCAAGCTCAGGCGGCTTCACATCGCGGTCTACACCCGAAATTAGCAATTTTTTGGACTTGCCCGATTCCAATATTTCAAGGCCGCGATCAATTCTGTGGGCGCCACCTGTCAGCACGACAACGCCATCGGTTGGCGTGATGGACGCTGGCTGCGGCAACAGCAATGCAAACCAGGCAAAACCCAGCATCCAAATTAACAATAAGAAAGCGATAGAGCGACTGATCATAAATTCTTCTTTAACACAGTAACCACCTTGAAGCACGACTTAAGCATAGCAAGCGTCTTCACAGCAAGCGGAATGCGCGCACGGGTGACCCAGCCCGATACCGATAAGGCAAGGCTGCGACTTGGTTGAAGTCCCAGCCTGTCAAA
>CAIPUN010000083.1 GCA_903868245.1 uncultured Sphingomonadales bacterium
CGGCGCACCGGATAGGTGGTCGAGGGCAGCAATTGCGTCATGAAAATCATGATGATGTCTTCCACCGGATCGATGAAAAAGGCGGTGGAATACATGCCGCCCCAATAAAAATCGCCCTCGGAACAAGGTGCAAGTGTCGCGGCGCTGTCGATGGTCGTGGCAAAACCAAGGCCAAAGCCAATGCCCGCCATTTCGGCTTCGCTGAACAAGGCTTTCGACATTTGCGTCAGATCTTGTCCGCCCGGAATATGATTGGCGGTCATCAATTCTATTGTCTTGGGGCTCAAGATTTGTGCGCCGTCAAGCGCGCCGCCGTTCAACAGCATCCGGCAGAAACGATGATAGTCTGCAACGCTCGACGCCAGGCCGCCACCGCCGGAGTTGAATGACCAGCCCTTGGCCCACATGCTTTCGGGGCCGGCTTTGTCGAGCAGCTTCATTTTCGCTTCGGGGTCAAAACCAAAGCCTTCGGGAATGCGCGACGCCTTATCAGCCGGGACTTGGAAGAATGTATCTGTCATGCCCAAAGGTGCGAAAATATGCGTCTGGAAATATTCCGGGAGGGATAGTCCGCTAATCCGTTCAACCAATATGCCAACTATGTCGGTCGCAACGGAATAATTCCACTGGGTGCCGGGGTCGAACTCCAACGGGATTTGCGCCAGCGTATCAATGAAGCTTTGCGTTGTATTTTTGCTCCAGCTTTCGACATCGGTCTTGCGGTAAGCCGCGTCAACATTGCCTTGTTCCTGAAAGCTATAGGTAAATCCTGCCGTATGCCGCAGAAGGTCAACCACCCGCATTTGCGTAGACGGTGCGCGCGTCATAAACGGCACATTGCCACCGCCGCCTACAAACACGCCCAATTTGGCAAATTCGGGGATATATTTGGCGACCGGATCCGTCAGCGCGACTTTGCCCTGCTCTACCAACTGCATGAATGCGACCGAAGTGATTGGTTTCGTCATCGATGCGATGCGGAAAATCGCATCTTCGGCAACGCCCGAACTCCATTGCAATGCGACATCGTTACCACGGCCAACCAACACGGACGCAAACGGCAATTTGCCAGTGTCGAGATAATTGGCCTGAATGAACGCGGGTATGCGGGCGAGGCGGTCGGGAACGAAACCTAAATCTTCGGCGCTCATACGGCGGTTTGTCCTGTTAATTGGCGCGTTACGGGGTGCGAGCTCGATAGCCCGCCGTCAACGGCAATGGCTTGGCCGTTGACATATGAGGCTTGGTCGCTGGCGAGGAACAATGCGACATTAGCGAGTTCTTCCGGCTGCGCACCACGGCGTAAGGGATTCAACCGGCCGATTTTTTCGGTCACGCCCTTTTCGCGGGCATAGTCAAATGTCGGCTTGGTCATGCCGGTTTCGGTGAGACCGGGGCAAATCGCGTTGCAGCGGACATTAGTGCCCGATAATTGCTGCGCGCTGACCTGCGCCAGATTAATGACGCCTGCCTTGGATGCCGAATAAGGCGGGCCGCCTGCGCCCGAACGGATACCCGCTACACTTGCGGTCAGGATGATCGAACCGCCATTACCTGCATCGGCCATGACCTTGCCGGCATGTTTAACCATCAACCAAGGGCCGATGAGGTTGACGCGCAAGACGCTCGTGAAATTTTCGACCGTATTGTCGAAAATCCCTTCCATGCCGCCGGAAATACCAGCATTGGCAAAGGCGATGTCGAGGTGGCCATGTAGCGTGATAGCCTTGGCGACCAAAGCCGCGACATCGGCCTCGTCACCTGCGTCCATTTGCACGGCGGTGGCGGCGTCACCGATCATCGCAGCGGTGTCATGGACAGATGCCGCCATGTCGCCCAAAACGACCTTTGCACCCTCGGCGGCAAAGCGGAGGGCGGACGCGCGGCCAATGCCTGATCCTGCGCCTGTGATGATGGCCACTTTCCCTTGCAATGCTCCACTCATACGACAACGCCTCCATCCACAACTATTGTCTGGCCTGTCATAAAGCTTGATGCGTCCGACGCCAAATATACCGCCGCGCCGGCAATCTCACGTGGCTCGCCAATGCGACCCAAGGCCGCGCCCGAGGTGGATGCTTTCAGATTTTCTGGGTTCTCCCATAATGCCTTGGCAAAATCAGTTTTCACCAGTCCCGGCGCAATCGAGTTAATCCGTACATTATGCGGCCCATATTCGCGGGCGAGATTTTTGGTCATCTGAATATCTGCCGCCTTCGTAATTGCATAAGCGCCCAAGATCGGCGATCCGCGTAGGCCGCCAATAGAGGATACAATCACGATGGAGCCTGACTTGCGGGCGATCATTTCGGGTACGACCATTTGGATCAGCCAATGTTGCGATACAATATTGTGATCGAGTGTCTTGCGCAGTTGCTCATCGGTGATCGTGGCCATGGGGCCATAATGCGGATTCGACGCCGCATTGCAGACTAAGACATCGACCTTACCAAATGCCTTGCGCGTTTCATCTACGAGATTTTGCAAGCTCTCCTTCGAAGACAGGCTTGATGCCACCGCAAGTGCAGCGCCTGCATGCTTGGCGTTAATGCCAGCGGCAACCGCTTCGCAATCTTCGATATTGCGGCTGGAAATCACAACCTTGGCGCCATGATCTGCCATTTCTTCGGCAATCGCCTGACCAATGCCGCGCGACGACCCTGTGATGATGGCGACCTTGCCGGTCATATCGAATAAAGACATTTTGCTCTCCAGTTTCCTCTCCACTGATGGGGAGGGGTTATTGTTACGCCCCAGCCTTCTCGGCGAACTTCCAAGCGGATTCCGCCAGCGGGAACACGCGTTCGGCCATGGCTTGCGCATGTGACGAACTTGCGGTGCCGTCGATGACACGTTTTTTGATGCCTTGAATAATCCCGGCGAGCCGGAAGAAATTATAGGCAAAGTACCAGTTCATATCGGGCACGCCGTCGCGTCCGGTGGCAATGCAATACCGCTCTACCATTGCGTCGAGTTCGGGAATGCCCAAAGCCGCGCGGTCCAAATCCATAACGCCCGAGCGGCCTTCATTTTGCGTCACCCATGCCATGGCGACATAAGTGAAATCGGCCAACGGGTCGCCCAAGGTGGACAATTCCCAATCCAACACCGCGACGACCTTGGGATCCTTTGCATCGAAGATCATGTTGTCGATGCGATAGTCGCCATGCACGACGCTGGTGCGTGTCTGTTCAGGCAGCGTCTTTGGCAGCCATTCGATCAGCCGCTCCATTTCGGGCATCGTTTCGGTTTCGGCGAGGCGATATTGCTTCGTCCAACGTTCAACCTGACGCCCGAAATAATTGCCGGGTTTGCCAAAGTCGGACAGGCCAGCACCTTCAACATCCACATTATGCAATGCCGCCAAGGTGTCGATCATCGCCTCATAAGTTGCGCTGCGTTCGGCAGGGTTTGACCCTGGCATGGCACCATCCCAGATGGTGCGGCCTTCAACCATGTCCATGATGTAAAACATCGAACCGATGACGCTGTCGTCGGTGCACAAGCCAAATGGTTTGGCGACCGGGAAACCAGTCGGATACAGGCCAGCAATCACCTTATATTCGCGGTCAACCGCGTGCGCGCTGGGGAGTAAGACGCCAAAGGGTTTTCGCCGCAGGACGTAGGAACCGCTTTTCGCGTTCAAGCGGTAGGTCGGGTTTGACTGCCCACCAGCAAATTTCAGAACCTCGACCGGGCCTACAAAGCCTTCAACATTTTCGGCCATCCATTGCGCGAGCTTATCGGCATCCAATATGTCCGCACCGCTTGGCGCAACGGTGCCGGTAAAGGCTGTCTGCGCGTCAATCGGGGTTTGCGGCTTGCTCATTGGTCAAAAACGATGACCGACCGCGCCGAATCGCCGCGTTTCATTTGGTCAAAGCCCTCGTTGATCCGCTCCAGCGGAATGGTCTCCGAAATGATGGTGTCGAGGTCCAAAAGGCCGCGCATGTAAAAATCGACCAGACGCGGAATATCAACAGGGAAGCGGTTGCCGCCCATGATCGCGCCTTGCAATTTCTTGCCGGACAAAAGGTCCATCGCTGACAGGCCAACCGAATGTTGCAACGGCATCATACCCAAGATGGTGGCCGTTCCGCCGCGCTTCAGCGATTTGACTGCGAGTGTGCCCGACGCCGGACGTCCCACAGCTTCAATCGCGTGATCAACGCCGCCTTTGGTCAATTCTTGAATTTGCGCAGCGGCATCATCGGCCAAAGCGTCGACGACATCGGTCGCACCCAGCTTCATCGCCAACGCGCGTTTTTCAGGCAATGGGTCAGCAGCAATGATACGACCAGCGCCAGCAATCTTCGCCGCGTTAATGGTCGCAAGACCAACGCCGCCACAGCCTATAACCGCCACAGTTTCACCGGGCGTTACTTTGCATGCGTTGAAAATGGTGCCGGCACCCGTGGTCACGGCGCAGCCGATAACGGACGCTTGTGGCAACGGCATATCCGGATGGATGGCTACGCATGCATGTTCGTGCACCAGCATCATTTCGGCATAAGCTGACAGGTTGAGCATCTGATTGACAGTGCTGCCATCAGGCCGCGTCAGGCGTGGTGCCTCACCCGCCTTGCGCCGCGTGTCGCCGCCAAGGCACAGGGACATACGCCCCGTAACGCAATATTCACAATGGCCACAAAAGGCGCTGAGACAGGTGACAACGGCGTCGCCTACTTTGACTGTGCGCACTTCGCTACCCACGGCCTCAACAATGCCCGCCGCCTCATGCCCGGGGATCGCGGGGAGGGGATGCGGATATGTACCTTCGATGAAATGCAGGTCGCTATGGCAAAGCCCGCAGGCCGCGGTGCGGATGAGCACCTCATGCGGCCCTGGATTGGCAATGTTCACTTGCTCGATTTGAAGCGGCTTGCCCGCCTCAATCAGGACGGCAGCCTTCACCGTGTTGCTCCCATATCGCCGCTGGATAGGCCGTCTTTGCCACGGCCGCCATGCTTGCCCAATTCCATACGCGCGATGGCGCGGGCATGCACTTCGTCGGGACCATCGGCCAGACGCAAGGTGCGCTGATGTGCCCAAGCGGATGCGAGACCGAAATCGTCGGACACACCGCCGCCGCCATGCGCTTGGATGGCATTGTCGATGATGCTCAAGGCCATATTGGGTGCCTGCACCTTAATCATCGCGATTTCAGCGGCAGCCGCCTTGTTACCGACCTTGTCCATCATATCCGCTGCCTTCAGGCAGAGTAGACGCGTCATTTCAATGTCGATACGGGCACGGGCAATACGCTCTTCCCATACGCTATGCTCGGCAACGGTCTTGCCAAAGGCGACGCGCGATTGCAGGCGCTTGCACATTTTCTCTAGCGCTTCTTCGGCGGTACCAATGGTGCGCATGCAATGGTGGATACGGCCAGGTCCAAGGCGCCCTTGCGCGATTTCGAACCCACGACCTTCGCCGAGCAACATATTCGATGCCGGAATGCGGACATCCTTCAATTCGATTTCCATATGGCCATGCGGCGCATCGTCATATCCGAACACGGGAAGGTGACGCAGGATTTTAACGCCCGGCGAGTCGAGCTCCATCAGCACCATCGATTGCTGCGCGTGACGTTTGGCTTCGAAATCGGTCTTGCCCATGACAATCGCGATTTTGCAGCGCGGGTCACCTGCACCGGATGACCACCATTTCACACCATTGAGGACATATTCGTCGCCTTCACGGCGGATCGAGGTTTCGATGTTGGTAGCATCTGAAGACGCAACGGCTGGTTCCGTCATCAAAAACGCCGAACGGATTTCACCGTTCATCAAGGGGATCATCCATTTTTCTTTTTGCTCCGCCGTGCCGTAGCGCAGGAACACTTCCATATTGCCCGTGTCTGGTGCCGAACAGTTATAGACTTCGGAAGCAAAACCGATGCGGCCCATTTCTTCGGCGCACAGGGCATATTCCATGTTGCTAAGGCCGGGGCCATCGAACGATACGCTGTCATCGACATGTACGCGGCCAGAGGTTGGCGGCATGAACAGGTTCCAAAGACCTGCGGCCTTGGCGCGCGCCTTTTCTTCTTCAACGACTTGCAGCACTTTCCAACGGTCGCCAACGGCCTGCTCGGCATAATAATCGGCAACGCGTGGACGCAAAAAGCGTTCATTATGGTCGCGGATACGGTCCCGCCAATATGTTTGCTTATCGTTGAGATCGAAATCCATGGCTCATTCCTCTTTCAAATTTAATTGATTGGTTAACTGGCAGACTCTGCCGTCGTGTTCAAGGCGCGCAAGCGTTCATTATGACTTTCACGCGAAATCGGGAAATGGCGCAGGATCAATATGCCGATAAAACCGACGACCAAGACCGTGCACATATAATATAATGCCAGCCCATCGAGTACGGCGACATCCACTTCGCCCGGCTTCGCATCTTGCGGAAAACTGGCAAAGCTTAGGATCATTCCAGCGGCAAAGGTACCGATGCCAACGGCGCATTTTTGCATGAAGAAATAGCCCGCGAAAAACAGCCCTTCGGAACGCCGGCCCGTTTCTTGCTGCGATGCTTCCACCACATCCGCCATCATTGAGGATGTAAGCATCATCATACTCACAGCCGCGCTATTGGCGATGGTCATTAACGCAAACATGAACAGTATTGAGGGATTAGACGGTGCACCGGGCACAAGGTCGAGCAGCCAGCTTCCGTATAACGCCGCCGTGAAGGTCAGTGAGATAACTGCGAACAGGATTGCAGCGCGTTTCTTGCCCAATCGCGCGGAGACGGGCGGAACAATGACGAAGGCGATGATGACCGTCGAAAATAGGGTTAGCGCATAATAGAGCATTTCGATCTGTTGCAGCTGCCATAGAAAAGCGAGCTGGTAATTGGTGAGCGCAAAGGTCATCCCTTGGTTGATAAGCCCAAACAAAGCTGCCGAGACGAGCCACAGAAAGGCGCGGTTGGATAATGTCGCCTTCACTTCGGCAAAAGCATGGCCAAGGCCAGCACCGCGCGGGGCAGGGGGCGAAGGCTTTGCGATGTGCCGATGTTGCCCAAGCGCGGAGATAAGCACCGCGCCGCTCATCATAAGCGCGCCCCACACCGAATAGGCATCATATCCCACAGGGTCACTCACGCCCTTTTCGCCCGTGAAGAAAATGCCATAGGCAAAGATCAGCATGAGCAATCCACCCGCCCAGCCAAACAGGAAACGGTACCGCATCAAACGCGTGCGCTCATCATAATCGCCGGTCAGTTCAGGCACGAGCGCGATGGACGGCACTTCGCACATCGCCACCAAGGTGCGCGCCAAGACCGCGGTGCAGAAAAGCCAGATGATTGTGCCTGTTTGCCCCATTGCGGGCGGATGCCACAACAGCAGCCAGATAATGCCAAGCGGAATGGCGGCGGCATATAGCCATGGCAGGCGCCTGCCCCATTTGCTTTGCGTGCGGTCGGACAATTCGCCAATGATCGGGTCGACAAAGGCATCAAAAATCAGCGCAGCCATGATGACGGTGCCAACGATGCCTGCATCAATCCCAAGCACCTGATTATAAAAAATCAGCAGGAAAACCGAAAAGCCATTGTCCTTTACGCCATAAGCAACGGAGCCAAGGCCATGCATGACTTTTAAGGATCGGGGAAGGGCGACAGCAGCGACCATATTGGCTTAAATCACAAAACGCGAAAAGGCGTGTTTTACGGCGAATCGCACGATGTTTCTCTCCTGTATCCTGCGCTTATGCTAGGCGCGCAGCCCAGCCTGTCAATCGAGATGCAAATGACGTTACGGCATGCATTGCTCACCGATAAAGACTTGCGTTTCGGCGCGTGACCGCCCAAAAATTCATCAAGCAATTAAACAGGAGAGCGTCATGTCTGAGCTTGAAACATTCCGCGCCGAGGCGCGCGCCTGGCTGGAGGAAAACTGCCCCGCCGAAATGCGCACACCGGCCAAAGGTGACGAAGACGTCTGCTGGGGCGGACGCAATTTTGTGTTTCAATCCGAAGCGCAAAAACTGTGGCTCGAACGCTGCGTGGCGAAGGGCTACACGGTACCCGATTGGCCCAAGGCTTATGGCGGTGCTGGCCTTTCCCCGCAGGAAACCAAAGTCCTGCGTCAGGAAATGGCGAAGCTCGGTTGTCGCTCGCCGCTGAACAGCTTTGGCATCTGGATGCTTGGCCCGGCGTTACTGAAATTCGGCACGGAAGAACAAAAAGTGCATTATATGGGCCAGATCGCCCGCGGCGAAATCCGCTGGTGTCAGGGCTATTCCGAACCGGGCTCGGGCAGCGACCTTGTGTCGATGCAAACCTTTGGCGAGGATAAGGGCGACCATTGGGTCGTCAATGGTCAGAAAATTTGGACTTCTTATGCCGACAAGGCGGACTGGATTTTCTGCTTGGTCCGCACGGACAAGACGAACAAATATCAGGGAATCAGCTTCTTGTTATTCGACATGGAGACGCCCGGCGTTTCGACCAAGCCTATCAAGCTGATCTCCGGCAATTCGCCCTTCTGCGAAACCTTCTTCGACAATGTTGTTGTACCCAAGAATCAGATAGTTGGCGAAATCAATCGCGGCTGGGATGTGGCGAAATATTTGCTGGGCCATGAACGCGAGATGATCTCCGGCATGGGCGGTGATGGCGGCGTGACCTCGATCGGTGCGGCGATGAAGGCGACCTTGTCACAAGAGCCTGTGCTTCGCGCGCAAATGGCGTTGTTCGATGTCGACAACCTCACCTTCCGTGCGCATGGCGAGCGGTTCATGGACGAATGGAAAACCGGTAAGGCGCATCCTGCGTATTCCAACCTGATGAAATATGTCGGGACCGAGCTGAATAAAAAGCGCAACGAACTGGTGATGTCGATCGGCGGAACGCAGGCGCTGGAATGGGAAAGTGAACGTTCCAACGGCGGGTCAAAGGCACGCAATTGGTTGCGGACCAAAGCGAACTCGATTGAAGGCGGTACCAGCGAAGTGATGCTGAACGTTGTATCCAAACGCATCCTCGAAATGCCGGGAGCTTAAGACCATGGCAATGACTTTAACCGATGACCAGAATATGCTGCGCGACACCGCGCGGGATTTTATGGCGAGCGAAGCGCCCGTCACCCATTTCCGCAAGTTCCGCGACATGGGGTGCAAAGACGGTTTCAGCCATGGCTTGTGGAAGCAATTCGCTGAAATAGGCTTTACCGGCATCCTCATTCCCGAGGCCGATGGCGGCATGGGCATGGGCCAGATTGAGGCTGGAATTGTGCTGGAAGAAATTGGCCGCAACTTGTCACCATCGCCTTTCCTGACCACGTCGGTGGCGGCGGTTGAGGCGTTGAAGCTGGCGGACAAAGCCATGCGTGATCGTTGGTTCCCCGGCATTTTGGCGGGCGAAACGGTAATCGGCATCGCGATTGAAGAGGGTGTGAAGCACCGGCCCGAAAAAATTGCCTGCGTTGCCGAACGCAGTGGCAATGGCTTTAAACTGACAGGTCAAAAGCAATTTGTCGTGCAAGGCGCGTCGTCGGACATGCTGATCGTCGCGGCGCGCACCGCTGGCGCGGCAGGCGAAACCGATGGCCTGACCTTGTTCGCGGTGGACAAAGACGCGGCTGGTCTTTCGATGGAGGCAGCACGGCTTGTCGATTCCGCTGTTTCCGCGCATGTGAAGCTGGACGGTGTTCAGGTGAATGCCGACGCTGTCATCGGTGAGGTTGATGGCGGTTGGGCGGTGCTGTCCAAGATGCTCGACGCCGGACGGGTGGGCGCTGCTGCCGAAATGGTGGGCGTTGGCACAGGCGCGATGGACATGACCTTTGAATATCTTAAGACGCGCAAGCAATTTGACCGAGTCATTGGCGAATTTCAGGCGCTTCAACACCGCGCCGCGCATCTGTACGGCGAAATGGAAGGCGCGCGTTCGATTGTGCTGAAGGCGCAATCCCTAATGGACGAAGGCCATGCCAAGGCTGAACTTTATGTCGCGGCGGCCAAGGCGAAGGCTGGGCTTGCCTGCAATCTTTCGGTGCGCGAAGGCGTACAAATGCATGGCGGTATCGGCATGACCGATGAATATGACATCGGCCTGTATATGAAACGCGACCGCAGCTTGAACGAATTTTTCGGCGACGCTTATTACCACGCAGACCGCGTGGCGACGATGAACGGTTATTAAAAGGAAACCGCAGATGGATATTCAAACCTTATTCAACCTCAATGGCCGCGTGGCGTTAGTCACCGGCGGATCGCGCGGTATCGGCAAAATGATCGTCGAAGGCTATCTTAAGGCGGGTGCAGCACGCGTGTATATCAGCGCGCGCAAGGTCGACCAGATTGAGGAAACTGTTGCGGAATTCGGCAATCAGGTCATCGGCTTGCCGTGCGACCTTTCGACTGTGGACGGTTGCCTGTCACTTGCCGAACAAATTGCGGCGCGTGAAGAAAAGGTCGATATTCTGGTGAACAATGCGGGCGCGGCATGGGGCGCCGATTTCGGGCAGTTCCCTGAAGCGGGATGGGACCGCGTGATGGACCTAAACGTCAAGTCCTTGTTTTTCTTGACGCAAGCTTTGCACCCGCAGTTGAAGGCAGCGGCCAGTTTTGACCGCCCCGGTAAGGTCATAAACATCGCGTCGATTGACGGCCTGCGTATCAACCCGTGGCAAACTTATAGCTATCAGGCGTCGAAAGCCGCCGTCATCCATTTGACGCGTCGCTTGGCGGCTGAACTCGTTAAGGACAATATCCTTGTTTCGGGTATTGCACCGGGCGCATTCCAGTCGGACATGAATAAGGCTGCGCGCGACCATGCCGATGCCGTGGGCAAAAATATTCCATTCCCGCGTATCGGAACGCCGGAGGATATGGCGGGCCTTGCGATCTTCCTTGCCGCGCGTGCTGGCGATTATATCGTGGGCGAAACCATCGCTTGCGATGGCGGTATCGTCAATGCGTCGCTGCCGGGCAATGGAATCGCGCCTTAATTGCTAATTTTGCTATCATTTTGGGAGCGCCATTAACGCGTTTCCAACAAGAATGGGGCCAGTTGCAAAACATGCAACCGGCCCCATTCTTTTCGCAATTGCAGCAATTTCATCTTATCCCTATTTGTTTCTTAACGACATTGGCCGGGCGGCTCTCTCCTCCTCTCTCCCCCGCCCCCGGACAATTTTTACGGCCTCCATGCACTGCGTGGGGGCCGTATCGTTTTGGGTGCATGGGATTGGCCAATTTGCGCTTAATCGCAACCAAACAGGCTAGATAAACACAAGCGGTCTCGCTAAGGCCATTGCATGTCCGAAATCACGCCCCAAATCGTCGCCGACCATGGTCTAAATGAAGAAGAATATGCGCGTATCTTGCACGCCATGGGGCGCGAACCCAATTTGGTCGAGCTTGGCATATTCTCGGTAATGTGGTCGGAGCATTGCTCTTATAAATCCTCCCGTATCCATTTGAAAAAATTGCCGACTGAGGCCCCTTGGGTCATTTGCGGTCCCGGCGAAAATGCAGGCGTTATCGATATTGGCGATGGGCCAAATGGCACGAAGCTTGCCGCGATCTTCAAAATGGAATCGCATAATCACCCGTCATATATCGAACCCTATCAAGGCGCGGCGACGGGCGTAGGCGGTATACTGCGCGACGTGTTCACCATGGGCGCGCGGCCCGTGGCCAATATGAATGCGCTGCGTTTCGGGCGGCCCGACCATCCGAAGATGAAGCATCTGGTGCAGGGCGTAGTTGCCGGCATTGGCGGCTATGGCAATTGCGTCGGCGTACCGACCGTGGGTGGTGAAACCAATTTTCATCCCGCTTATGATGGCAATATCCTTGTCAACGCGATGACCGTCGGCGTCGCCGACCAAGACAAGATTTTTTACTCGGCCGCGACGGGCCTTGGTAACCCCATCGTCTATGTCGGGTCAAAGACTGGCCGCGACGGCATCCACGGCGCCACGATGGCGTCGGCTGATTTCGGCGCGGATATTGAGGAGAAGCGTCCCACGGTTCAAGTGGGCGACCCCTTCACCGAAAAGCTTCTGATTGAAGCCTGCCTGGAACTGATGGCGTCGGATGCGATTGTCGCGATTCAGGATATGGGCGCCGCTGGTTTAACCAGCTCCAGCGTCGAAATGGCGACCAATGGCAAGGCGGGCATCATCCTCGACATGGACAAGGTGCCGTGCCGCGAAGAGGGCATGACGCCCTATGAAATGATGCTGTCCGAAAGCCAGGAGCGCATGCTCATGGTGCTCAAGCCCGGCCGTGAGGAATTTGCCAAAGCCATTTTCGACAAATGGGAACTGGATTTCGCTGTCATTGGCGAAGTTACGGACACGGGCCATATGGTGCTGACATGGAAGGGCGAAATCGTTTGCGACATTCCGCTTGGCCCGCTTGCCGAAGACGCGCCTTTATACGACCGTCCCGCCGCGTCAAAGGAGGCGTATAAGGCATGGGCCAAGGTTCAGCCCTTAAGCGACATTCCCACCAGCCAAGACCTTGGCGCAGACTTGCTTAAACTGATGGCTTGTCCCGATCTCGCCAGCCGCGCCTGGATCTGGCAGCAATATGATAGCCAAGTTGGCGGCGACACGGCGCAGCTTTCGGGCGGCGACGCCGCCGTGGTCCGCATCCACGGCACCAACCGCGCGCTGGCGATGAGCACCGATTGCACACCGCGTTATTGCTACGCCGACCCATATGAAGGCGGCAAGCAGGCGGTGGCCGAAACCTATCGCAACATCAGCGCCGTTGGTGCAACGCCACTCGCGATCACGAACTGCCTCAATTTCGCCAACCCGCAGCGCCCCGAAATCATGGCGCAGATAGTCGGCTGTCTGGAGGGCATGGGCGACGCCTGCCGCGCGCTTGATTACCCGATCGTGTCCGGCAATGTGTCGCTCTATAATGAAAGCAAGGCAACTGGCGGCGGCAGTGCAATTTTGCCAACGCCAGCGATTGGCGGCGTGGGCGTGCTGGAAGATGTCAGCAAAATGGCGACCATCGCGTTTAAGAACGAGGGCGACAGCATTTTCGTTATTGGCGATAGCCACGGGCATCTGGGCCAATCCTTATGGCTGCGCGAATTATATGGCCGCGAAGACGGCGCGCCGCCGCCTGTCGACCTTGCCAAGGAACGGGTCCATGCCGAATATGTGCGTCAGCTTATTCATGACGGCAAGGTGAACGCTGTGCATGATGTTGCCGACGGCGGTTTGCTAGTCGCGTTGACCGAAATGGCGCTAGCCAGCGGTCGCGGCTGCGTACTTACGGACATAGGCGATGCCCTCACGGCCTTTGGTGAAGATCAGGCGCGTTTTGTTGTCACCAGCGCGCATGCCGACCACATTCAGGCGGCGGGTATTTCAGTCACGCAGATTGGCACGGTAAGTGGTAATGCCGTTGTTGGCCCGGGCTTTTCCGTTGGTGTCGCAGACCTGCGTGCAGCGCATGAAAGCTTCTTCAAGGACTGGATGGAAGGCTAAGCTAAGCCGACGCCGCAGGCGGCGAAGGCTTTAAATCTTGTATTTACGCCGCGGCAGCCAGCAAATTATACGGGTCAATACCTTCCGACCGCATCGCGGCGTGGGCCGCATGATAGGTCTTGGGCGTTGCTATCCCTAGACGTTTGCGCGCATCGTCCAGAGGTTCGCGCAGCAAGGCGTTGATATCTTCATGCACAAGGTTTTTGGCGGCCTTACCAATACGGTAGCCCTCATGCACCGCGCCCATGATGGGAGCAGATGGCGCAACGCGGCGTTTCAATTCTATGCCGCCGGCATAAGCAATAAAGCCAACGCCCAGATTGCGATGCTGCGCAAAGGTGAATGCCAGCACACATTGTTCGCCCAAGGCGTCGCGTCCATAGCCGGTCAATATGTGGTGCAAGTCATGCGTGTCACGCAGGCGGTCGCCATAACGGTCAATGCCATCTTCAAAGCGCATTCCGGCAGTTGTGAACTTGGCATATTCGGCCTCAAGCCCGGCGGCAGAAAGACCCTCGCGTTCCATGAATTCCACATAGACACGGCCAACGGTTCCCGCCGGCAATTGCTTCAGCGTGGCGTGGTCATCGAGAATATCTATCAACCGCTCATCGGCTGTAAGCAGCCTTTGTCCCTTATCACTGTTCCAAAACCGTTGGGCAATGTCGCGGAATTTGCGGCCACGCAACGCGGCTATGATGTGAAACACCTGCTCGGTGTCTTCCTTGTCAGCTATCAACGCTTTAAAATGGCGCCATGCTTTCAGCGGGCGAAACTCGCTTCCCGGACGGTCGGGGTGATGAAAAGGAATATCTGCGTGCAGCGCGGCCATCGGGAAACTCCAGCGAATCTGTATGCACTAAGAGTTATGGTTTACCTACACTGGTGTCAATAACAAAAATCCGCTGGACGCGCATGTGTATGAGCTGTATTAATAACGTAATACAGGGGGTTAGCCATGCAGAATTCAGGACAACGGCACATCAGCTTGGACGCGATGCGTGGTTTTGCGGTGATGGGTATATTGGCGATGAATATCATCGGCTTTGCGATGCCCGAATGGGCCTATGTCACGCCTGCGGCTTATGGCACCGACACTTTGACGGACAAAATTGCATGGGCATTTTCCTTCATTTTCATTGACGGCAAAATGCGTGGGCTATTCTCGCTTTTGTTTGGCGCGAGCATGATGCTGATCATTGACCGCGCTGCGGCAAATGGGGAAAGCGCCGCGCAGGTGCATTTTCGTCGTATGGCATGGCTCGCTTTATTTGGCCTCGCACATTATTTCTTCATCTGGCTTGGCGACATCCTGTTTCTCTATGCGATTATCGGCATGATCGCGTTTCGCTTCCGAAATTGGTCGCCAGAACGATTGATAAAGATCGCTTTAATCATTTTTGCACTTGGGTTGGCGCTCTGGGGCTTACAATTTGGGGGGCTTCAGGTTTTTCAATATTTTGCAACACGCGCTGACGCGAGCGCAGATATGGCGCGCGCGTTTCGCGAATTGATGGCGAGTGCTGACCTTGCGTTTAACATTGCGCCTGACCTCGCGCTGCACAGGGGCAGCTATGTTGCGATAGTGATGGACAAATTTGACGAGTGGAGCACACCATTTGTTATGGTGGTGCAGTCCATTGGCGAAACTTTGCCGCTCATGATGCTCGGTATGGCGATGCAAAAAAGCGGGTTCATGACAGGTAATTGGGATTCGGCCGATTACCGGCGCTGGGCCAAGCGAATGGTGCCGCTTGGCTTGTTGCTGACGGCAGGCTTGGCAGTCTGGATGGCCGCAGTTGATTTTGACCGGATCACGGCGCTCGCGGTATTTTACTTCTGGGGGGGAATCCCACGCTTGATGCTGACGATTGGCTATGCGGCACTATTGATCATGCTCATCGGCCATTATCACAACCACCCGATGCTCTTACGGGTCGCCGCGGCTGGGCGCGCTGCGTTCAGTAACTATCTGGGCACGAGCATTATTATGACGACGATTTTTTATGGCTATGGCCTCGGCTTGTTCGGCGATGTTGGTCGCGCTGGACTGTGGCTGTTTGTGCTGGGCGCCTGGGCGGTGATGCTGCTGTGGTCCAAGCCATGGCTGATGCAATATCATTACGGCCCGCTGGAATGGCTATGGCGGAGCTTGGCGCGCGGGAAAGTGCAATTGATGCGTCGCTAATGCTATTGCAATCAGTTCGCATTAACGATAATAGGATCCCATAGGAGTTGATCCATGGTCGTTTGCATCTGTAATGCTATCAAGGAAAAAGATCTGCGTGCTGCGGTGCGTTGTCCTTCCGAGCGTCCAAATGACGTCTATGCGCGCCTGGGACGTAAGCCAAAATGTGGCCAGTGCCTATCGTTCGCGCGAAACATTATCAGTGCCGGACCTGCAACCGCTTAACAATAGCGTGTCGAAAAAATAAGCTTTTCTGCCGTTTTCCGCCTTCACGACGATCTATAAACGCGCTAACATATGCGCAAATAACCTAAAGGATATGGCCATGAAGGGTGATGCAAAAGTCATCGATTTTTTGAACGAGGCGCTCAAGAATGAACTGACTGCGGTCAATCAATATTGGCTGCATTACCGCATGCTCGACAATTGGGGCGTATCGCGGCTGGCGCATTTTGAACGACATGAATCGATCGACGAAATGAAGCATGCCGACAAATTGTCGGAACGGATCTTGTTTCTGGATGGCCTGCCCAATTTCCAAATGCTCGGCCGTTTGCGCATTGGCGAGACCGTTGAGGAAATCCTGAAAGCCGATCTTGAGCTTGAATATGAAGCTTTGCCTCTGCTCAAAGATGCCATCGCGCATTGCGAAAGCGTCCGCGATTATGTCAGCCGTGACCTATTCGCATCCATATTGGAAAGCGAAGAAGAGCATGTCGATATGCTAGAAAAGCAGTTCGATTTGATTGCACGCATGGGTATGGAAAATTACGTGCAGTTGCAGTCAAAACCAATCGAGGACTGAACCTAAAGCGAAACAGGGTTATCCATTGTCCGCAAAAGGGTTCTTCGATGATCGGAAGTTGATTCGCACAGGCACGGCGCCGAAATCTAAATCGCGGCGAATACCGTTCAGCAAATAGCGCGCATAGCTGGCGGGTAACTCGTCAGTCCGATTGCCGAAGATGACAAAGGTTGGCGGACGGTTTCGTGCTTGGGTCATATACCGCAGCTTGATCCGCTTGCCGCCAGGCGCAGGTGGCGGGTTGGCCGAAATCGCAGCTTCGAACCAGCGGTTGAGAATGCCTGTTGGCACGCGCTTGTTCCAAGCTTCACGCGCATCGAACGCGGCGGAAATCATTTGATCAAGACCCTTACCGGTCAATGCCGATACCGCGATCATTGGAACGCCCTTCAACTGCGACAGGCCTTCTTCTAATGCGGCACGAATGCCTTTGAATAGCCCGCTGCCATCAACCGCCACATCCCATTTGTTGATCGCGATGATCAGCGCGCGGCCTTCTTGAATCACATGGTCAGCAATTTTCAGGTCTTGAACTTCCAAACCCTTGGTCGCATCCAGCAGCAGAACGACAACTTCGGCAAAGTCGATCGCGTGGCGCGCATCGGCGACCGATAGCTTTTCTAACTTGTCCTGCACCTTGGCGCGCTTGCGCATTCCGGCGGTATCGATCAAGCGCACCCGGCGCTCGGACAACAATGGCGGGATATTGCCTTCTTCATCGGGCTCGCCTTCTTTCGGGCTTGGATCTGTCCAGATCCAGTCCACCGAAATACTGTCGCGCGTAATCCCAGCTTCGGGGCCGGTAATCAGACGGTTTTCACCCAATAACTTGTTGATTAGCGTCGATTTACCGGCGTTGGGACGACCGACGATCGCCAGCTTCAATATCGCGTCGGGCGCTTCAGGATCAGGCACTTCGAACGCGCCGCCGTCAATATGTGGCAGCAAAGATTGAAACAGGTCGGCCATGCCTTCGCCATGTTCGCCGCTGATGGCGATGGGGTCGCCAAAACCCAGTGCATAGCTTTCTAATATGCCATTATCGCCTTGCTTGCCTTCGGCCTTATTGACCGCAAGCACGACCGGCGTCGCACTGCTGCGCAGCCAACGGGCAATTTCTTCGTCGAGCGGGGTTACGCCAACACGGCCATCGATCAGGAACAGGGCAACTTGCGCCCCTGCAATTGCGGCCTCGGTTTGCATCCGCATTCTACCGGGCAGCGTGTCGGGATCTTCATCCTCATAACCCGCCGTATCGACAATGGTGAATTCCAAATCGAACAAGCGGCCTTCGCCTTCACGACGATCCCGCGTGACACCCGGCGTGTCATCGACCAAAGCGAGTTTCTTGCCAACCAGCCGGTTGAACAAAGTGGACTTGCCGACATTAGGCCGACCAATAATGGCTACCGTCGGCAACATGCCGGCACTCTCCTTTAGGGCCTAGCCGCGAAACGCGGAAATGCGGCCGGAATCATCCAGAATATATAAAGTATTGTTGGCGACAATCGGCGCAAGCGACACGTTGGATTTCAGGTCGGCAACTTCAGTCGCGGTGCCATCTTCCGGCGCTACTACCCAGATTGCGCCGCGTGAATTGGCAACGATCAAGCGACCGCCCGCGAGTATCGGACCATACCAGCTAATCGGGCCCTTTTTCTTCTTTTCATTCTCATAACGTTGCAGCTTCGAAATCCAGCGGATTTTGCCGCTGGAACGTGCGACGCTTAATAAACGTGCTTCGTCGGTCATGACGAACACCCATTCGCCTGCCGTCACCGGCGTTGAAATCCCCGCAATGTTGATTTCCCAAATGCGCTGGCCAGTTACGAGTTCATAGGACGCCATGCGTCCGCCTTTGCCCAACGCGAAGACGCGGCCACGGTCAATGACAGGGTCGGCATCAATATCGGTCAGCGTCGAAACCGACGTCGACATTGCGGTGCGCGACAAGGTGTCATTCCACAGGCTGCGGCCATTTTCATACCGATAGGCGGCCAGCTCACCGCTGGAATAGCCAGCGATGACCGTGCCTTGTGCTGCGGCAGGGGCACCAACGCCAAAAATGCCCGATGCTGCGACAGGGCCAGCTTCTTTCCATTGCGGTTCACCATCGCTCTGGCGCAGCGCGTAAATCTGGTTGTCCTGCGTCATCACATATAGATTGCCATTGGATAATGTAGGCGCACCACGCAATGGGCCAGCTGGACGCTTTTTCCAAACAAGTGCACCCGTATCTGCCGCAAGCGATGCGACATCGCCGACGCCATTGGTGGCGAAAACATTGCTGCTGGTGGCACTTACGCCGCCGCCATAACGGGATGGCTTGCCGTCGCTATCAACCTCAAGCGCGTTCGACCAAATTTGTGCACCCGTGTTCGCATCAAATGCAGTTACGCGTGCCGTGGTGTCGACGACATAGACGCGACCATCGCTCATCACCGGGCTCGCGGCCAGGCGCGCGCGCGGGTTGGCACCCGTCACATCTGCGGTCCAAATACGCGCGAGGCCTTGACCAAGCGCGACATGGCCGGGCGATTTCGACGCATTGCCGCCGGGCTGTGCCCATGCTTCATTCACCATAGCTGGCGGTAAGGTGACAGCTACATCCGCCAAGGACGCATCGACTTCGGTATCACGCTCTGTGCCCAAGATGCTGACGCGGGCGCCGACGGTTGGCGTATTGTTTTTCTTACCGGCATCACCGCGCACACCGTCAAGGACGGCGCAGCCACCAAGCGATGTTGTCGCGGCGAGCGCCAGAAGCAATTTGGATATGGTCTTCAAAGTCACTCTCCTTTGGCGGCGGTATCGCCAGCCTTCGATGCCGCATTGCGGGTTGCGTCAAGCTGAACGGTATCGACACCAAGCGCGCCGGCCATTTGCTGTGCACGGCTGCGCAAGGTCTGCGGTGCGTCCTCTTGCTTCGCAATCTGTGCGAAAATTGGGCCAGCCAAATTGTCCTTACCCATTTTCATATAGGCCAAGGCCGTCAATTCGCCTGCGCTACCGAAATAAGGATGGCCAGCGGTGGCTAAGGGTTTCAGCCGGTCAATCACTTGCTGCGGCGGGATGGAATCAAACTCCGCGCTCACTTGACGTATCAGCGCCAGATCGCGGAATGTTTGTGGCAGGCTGTCGTCGCCTGCGACCTTAGCATAGAGGGCAATGGCCTTTTTAGTCTCGCCATCTTCGCCGAGGAGATTTGCCTCAACCAATTGCGCCATGGCGCGATATCCGGGTTGATCGGCTTTGGCGAGCACTGCCAATTTGGCGCGCGCCTCTTTTTCCTGCCCAGCGCGCAACTTGTCCATTGCGTCGACAAATTCTTCGCTTTGCAGGTCTGCTGCGGCCTGTACTTGGTTTTGATAGATTATCCAGCCGCCAAAGGCCAAAAGCCCGGCCACCAAAGTCGCCAACAGCCAGCGGCCATAACGTTTCCAAAAACTGGTCAGATCACTCGCGCGGACGGCGTCGTCGACCTCCCGCAAAAATGCCTCGTCGCTGCCGCTCCGGTCTTTATCCGCGGGCTTTTCAGTCGGTGTCAAAGCCAAAAGGGCCTCCGAATTTGTTTAGTCAAAAATAGTCAGGCCAGTCCTTAGCCCGACTTGGCCCGATAGGCCAGCCTGCTTTATACAGGCTGATACAGCTGGTCGGGTCCGGGGAAGCTGCGGTCACGGACGCCAGCGGCATAAGCGCGCACAGCGTCCTCAACGCCGACGCCCATGTCACCGAATTTCTTGACGAATTTAGGTACGCGGTCGAACAAGCCCAGCATGTCTTCGGCGACCAACACTTGCCCGTCGCATTGCGCCGATGCGCCAATACCAATGGTTGGGCAGGCGACTTTTTGCGTGATCTCTATGGCGATATGTTCCAGCACGCCCTCAATCACCATTGCAAATGCGCCTGCGTCGGACATGGCAATCGCGTCGTCGACGATGGATTTGGCTTCTTCCGGGCTTTTGCCGCGCACGCCATAGCCGCCCAATATGTTCACTGCCTGCGGGGTCAACCCGACATGCGCCATAACTGGAATACCGCGTGAGGTCAGGAATTCCACCGTGGGCGCGAGCACTTTGCCGCCTTCTAGTTTCACCGCTGCCGCGCCGGTTTCTTTCAGCAATCGCGATGCGTTGACAAACGCTTGTTCTGGCGAGGCCTCATAGGAGCCAAAGGGCATATCGACGATGACGGCGGCGTGATAGCTACCGCGCACAACCGCCGCGCCATGCGCCGCCATCATTTCCATCGTCACCGCAACGGTGTGCGGCAGGCCGTAAATCACTTGCCCCAGCGAATCACCGACCAGCAGCATGTCGCAATGCGGGTCCATCAACTGCGCCATGCGGACGGTATAGGCCGTCAACATCACCAGCGGCTCCTGGCCCTTTTGTTGCCGGATGCGCGGCACCGTTAGGCGCTTCATCGGCGACGGCGTTGGGTTCGCACGGCTGGTGGATGTGTCGAAAGTGAGCGTTTTGGGATGCGTAGACATAGCGCAAGGGCTTAGCCGCTAAACGCCTTGGGCAAAAGAAAGAACGGCAAGATGTTCGATTTTGTTGACTTAATGTTAAAAATATATAACATTAAGTACGAATCACATAACATGGAGATGTCGTGATGTCCTTTCGTGAGAAAATTCATTGGGTGGCTTTTCTAAGCCTCATATTGGGCTTTGGTTGGTATTTCATGTCTTACCCGTGGGCCGTCGCAAACACGCGCGGCGGTATGTTGACCGCAGTATGGATGCTTATTCCGACGACAATCATTTTTCTGGTGCCGATGGTGGCCGGGACTGTTTGGTTCACAATCCGCACACCAAAAGAAGCAAATCTCAAGGAAGACGAGCGCGAAAAAACGATTCATCTGAAGGGAACCCATGCGGCATATTACCCGTTGGTTCTTGGGATATGGGCCAATATCTTTGCCCTCATTAATGGCCTCAGCTACGGTTGGTCGGTCAATATTTTGATGGCGACGTTGGTTTTGGCAGAACTGATACGTGTCGGATCGCAGCTATATCTTTACCGGCGCGGCTATTGATCGATGGCGCAGGCACCCTTTACCAACGACATTAAAACCTTACGCTTTTTGGCGGGCGAAATGACGCAAGCCGATTTGGGCGACAAGGTGGGCGTCACGCGCCAGACCATTGCCGCCATTGAGCAGGGCAAATATTCTCCTTCGCTGGAGGTTGCCTTTCGCATCGCGCATGTCTTTGGCAAGCCATTGGAAGACGTATTTCGTTGGCAGGCCGACTGAGGCGCGCGTCTTAATCTGACCGCGCTGCGACCGCCTCAGTCACATTGTCGCTGAAAATGCCGTCAATGCCGGTGGCCAAGAAGGCTTTAATTTCTGTGTCCAAATCGCCTGTCCCACGCGGATCAACGCCGGATTTCTGCGCGAGCGGCAGGAAGTAATTTTCACGGCGAAATGTCCACGGGTGGACGGCAAGGCCGACTTTATGTGCGTCCGCGACAAGGCGCGTCGGATCGCCCAAATTGCCCAGCAACGTGCGCGGGATGACGAGCGCCTTATTGGGGCCGATGCCATCGGCATAAGTTGCGACGGTTTTCAGGCCCTCTGCTGTCGCCATTTGGGGATAGGTCAAATCGCTGCGGTCCGCCGGACTGCCCTTTTCATCCATTAACTGAATCAGCCGCAATTTGGTCTTGGGCCGCAAAGCTTTAAGATTTTCCACTTCGAACGACTGAATGAATATTGGCGCGCTTTTTTCAACATGGCCATATTGTGTGAGCGCCGCCAACAACGGCGCTTCATGCGGCAGGCCAATCGCGGTGAAATAGCTAGGGTGCTTGGTTTCAGGATAGACGCCGATCGTCCGACCCGTCGTGCTGCTTGCCTCTTTGGCCAGCGCGAGGATTTCGTCAAAGGTCGGTACCTCAAACTGCCCGTCATAGGCCATATTGGGCTTGCGCAATTGCGGCAGGCGTTCTTTCGCGCGCAGCGTCTTCAATTCGGCAAGGGTAAAGTCTTCGGTAAACCAGCCCGTCATTTTCTGGCCATCGATGATCTTGGTCATTTTGCGGTCGGCAAATTCCGCTTTGTCCGCAACGTCAGTGGTTTCCGAAATCTCATTCTCATGCCGCGCGACCAAAATGCCATCCTTGGTGAGCACAAGGTCCGGTTCAATATAATCGGCGCCTTGTTCAATCGCGAGGCGGTAGCTGGCCAGCGTATGTTCGGGTCGCTCGCCGCTCGCGCCGCGATGGGCGATGACGATGACTTTGCCTTCTAGCGGTTGTTCCATGGCGTGGCTTTCCGATGTAAAACAGGCGGACAGACTATATGCGGCAATGAAGAGGATATGTAAGAATTTCATCCCGCTATCATGCCTGTGCGACGTTTCAATTCTGCGACAAAAGCGCGTCCCATTCGGGTTCCTTGAATCCTACGAGCAAAGTCTTGCCGCCTTCGACCAAAGGCCGTTTGATCATCGACGGGTTGGCGACCATCAATGCAATCGCCTTGGCCAAGTCAATATCTGCCTTGTCGGCATCGGGCAGCTTCTTAAACGTCGTACCTGCTTTGTTGAGCAGTCTCTCCCAACCCACAACGTCGCTCCACCGCGCCAAATCGGCCGCCGTCACGCCGGCCTTTTTATAATCATGGAAGTGATAGCTAAGGCCGCGCGCGTCCAAATAAGTGCGGGCTTTCTTGACGGTGTCGCAATTGGGGATGCCGTATAGGGTTAGGGTCATGTGCTCGGTCCGTTTACTGCCATAAGTGTCATTTATAATGCGCGCGCCGGTCGCCGAAATCGCGGACACGCTTGCGCCATGCGCGATAGCTTCCGGGTTTTAATTCGGTGCGCATGATGACTTTAACCTCGTCGGGCGTGATTCCGTGCTGTGCCGAAATCTGCGTGAAGCTGACATGGTCGGACAGTGCCATTTCGACGATCTCACTTATCTGCGCTGACGATAGCGGGGTGGGCATTTCGGTTGAACGCTTATTCCCACTCAATGGTCCCTGGCGGTTTAGACGTATAGTCATACACCACACGGTTGATGCCCTTCACCTCATTGATGATGCGTGTCGACACACGGCTTAGAAACGCGCTTTCGAACGGATAAATGTCCGCGGTCATGCCGTCGGTGGAGGTCACTGCGCGCAAGGCGCAGACATTGTCATAAGTGCGGCCATCGCCCATCACGCCGACGGTGCGGACGGGCAAGAGCACGGCAAAGGCCTGCCAAATCGCGTCATACAGCCCTGCGTTTCGGATTTCCTCGAGATAGACCGCGTCCGCCTTGCGCAACACGTCGCACCGCTCCTTGGTCACTTCGCCCGGAATGCGGATGGCGAGGCCGGGTCCGGGGAAGGGGTGGCGGCCGACAAATTGATCATTCAGGCCAAGCTCACGGCCCAGAACGCGGACCTCATCCTTGAACAATTCGCGCAAGGGTTCGACCAGTTGCATATTCATCCGCGCGGGCAGGCCGCCGACATTATGGTGGCTTTTGATCGTAACCGATGGCCCGCCGGTGAAGCTGACGCTTTCGATCACATCGGGGTAGAGCGTGCCTTGCGCCAAGAAATCCGCACCGCCGATTTTCTTCGCTTCTTCTTCAAAGACGTTGATGAATTCCGCGCCGATAAATTTGCGCTTCTTTTCGGGGTCCGTGACGCCCGCTAGGCCCGCCATAAAGCGTTCTTCGGCGTCCACGACAACGAGTGGTATGTTATAATGGTCGCGGAACAGCGTTTCGACCTGTGCACGTTCGTTCATGCGCAGCAAGCCATGGTCGACAAACACGCAGGTGAGTTGGTCGCCAATGGCTTCGTGAATCAGAATCGCGGCGACCGAGCTATCGACGCCGCCCGACAGGCCGCAAATGACGCGGCCGGAGCCGACCTGTGCACGGATCTCGGCGATTTTCGTCGCGCGGAATTCCGCCATGGTCCAATCGCCGGCCAGCCCGCAGACCTTGTGCACGAAGTTGGAAATCAGCTTTGCGCCATCGGGCGTATGCACAACTTCGGGGTGAAACTGGATGCCATAATATTGCCGTGCTTCGTCGGCGATAAAAGCATAAGGCGCGCCATCGCTGGTGGCGACAACTTCAAAGCCCGGGGCAAGGCTAGTCACCTTGTCGCCATGGCTCATCCACACCTGATGCTTTTCGCCCGTCTGCCAAAGGCTATCGAACAAGGCGCAGGGTTTTTCGACCTCGATAAAGGCACGGCCAAATTCGCCGCCATCGCCTTCGCTGACATGGCCGCCCAGCTGCATCATCATCGTTTGCTGGCCATAGCAAATGCCAAGGATGGGAAGGCCGCTGTCGAACACGCATTGCGGCGCGCGCGGGGATCCGGTGTGCGTGGTGGACGCTGGACCGCCGGACAAGATGATGCCCTTTGGCTGCATACGCGCGAACGCCGCCTCTGCATTATTGAATGGGGCGATTTCGGAATAGACCCCCGCCTCGCGCACGCGGCGGGCGATAAGCTGGGTGACTTGCGATCCGAAATCGATGATCAGGATGGAGTCCGAAGGGCACGCTTGTGTTTTGGATTCTGGCATGCCCAGCCGATAGAGATACTGGCGCGCGCTGTCCAGTTGCCACCTTTGTCTTTGACGCGCTATGCTGCGCACATGAGCAAAAATGACACCCGCCGCGCGGAGATTATCCAGCGATTGACCGATTATGTCCTGGCAGAGGGATTGTCGGCGGCAAGCCTGCGTCCCTTGGCTAAGGCGGCGGGAACGAGTGACCGGATGCTGCTCTATTATTTTGCCGACAAGCGCGCGATTATCACCGCGGTGCTAGAGCAAATCTCGGCGCGGCTGGTGGGGCTGATGTCCGAACAAACCGCGTCTGCGCCGTTGCCGTTGGAAGATCTGCGCCGCCAACTATCAGAGCTTTTGTTTGAGGACGCGTTATGGCCGTATATGCGCATCTGGCTTCAGGTGGCGGCGCGTGCGGCGATGGGCGATGCCTTTTATCGCGGCGTAGGCGAACAGATAGGCCGTGGTTTTCTGGACTGGGGCAAAATGCAGTTGAAGGCAGACAGCGCGGCGCAGCTGGAGGTTGATGCCGCGCGCCTGCTGGTCAGCATGGAAGGCATGCTGTTCCTGAAAAGCATTGGCCTGGATGACGTAAACGCCAAGGCACTTTAACGCCGGTTTTCGGCCCTTGCTTTGCCCAACAATATAGCTGCGCTGTCGCCTTTATTTCGGATGCTTTCGACGAGCAAATAGGCTGCCAAAAACGGTGCGCCCAAGTTGAAGGCTGCAAATCCCAAGAGCAGCCCGCCCACCGAAAATGCATGCCGCCACGCGACCCAAACGCCGGACATGATGAGGAAGCCCAAAAAGTCGATATTAAACTGCCCGTTCCATGTCATGTCCGCAATGTCGCCGAAAAATATCGGATATAGTCCCATGCCATGATTCATGATGACGATGGCAGTGTAGACACCGATAACGGCAATGATGGTCACGAGAAATATACGGAACAAAGTCATGGTTTGGCTCCTGAAACTAGAGCATCACCATAACAAATGTAGCGAGTGCTACAAGTGCTGTTTTATATGCTGGCAAGATGCGGCCAACCATTCGTCATCCTGAACTTGTTTCGGGATAACGCACCGCCGTCGCCTGTCATCCTGAAACAAGTTCAGGATGATGATGGGTTTTTGGAATGACGATGGGCTTTTGGGATGACGATGATTTTTGGGATAACGAAGTCGGTTCAGGGTAACAGATTGCGGCGGTTCATGCTTAGGAAGTGCGCATGTCGTCCGTCAGCTCCACCCAAGTCGGGGCATGATCGCTCGCCTTTTCGCGACCACGATGGTCCTTGTCGATGCCACAACTGATGAGGCGGTCGGCGACGGCGGGGCTTAACAACAGATGGTCGATGCGAAAGCCATGGTCGCGTTGCCATGCGCCCGCCTGAAAGTCCCAAAAGGTCCACACTCCGCCTTGCGGATAATGCGTGGCGAGCGCGTCGGTCCAGCCTTGGCCAAGCAAGGCGCGATAGGCGGCTATGCTTTCGGGCTGACGCAGCGCATCATCCAACATCGCACCAGGGGCCCAGATATCATGTGCGTGCGGGATGACATTATAGTCACCTGCCAACACCGCAGGAATTTCTGCTGCCAGCAGCTCCGCCGCGCGGGCATATAACCGCTGCATCCATGCGAGCTTATAGTCGAATTTGGGGCCGGGTTGCGGGTTGCCATTGGGCAAATAAATGCTCGCGACGCGGATGCCGAAAACATCAGCCTCCAAATAACGCGCATGTTCGTCCAACGGATCGCCGGGCAAAGTGCGCTGCGTCTCTACAGGCTGTGCGCCTTTGGCGAGAATGGCGACGCCATTGAACGATTTTTGTCCATGCCAGATCGCGCCATAGCCAGCGCGTTCAAACTCCGCGATGGGAAAGCCCTCATCTTGGGACTTTACCTCTTGTAAACAGGCAATGTCGGGCTGGGTTTCCTCCAACCATTCCAGCAATCGGGGCAGGCGCGCCTTGACGCCATTAATATTGTAAGTCGCAATACGCATGAGGCCTCGTAGCGCAATACGCCTTCACGCTGAACCTACTTTCTCACCCTTACGTCATGCTGAACTTGTTTCAGCATCCATTGTGCAGCAAAGACCTGAGCTGATCGGCGAAATGGAACCTGAAACGAATTCAGGGTGACGTTGTGTGTGGAGTTAACTGAGGCGTTAATGGGCCACGCCCCTAAACTGAAAAGCTGGATCCGCAGCCGCAACCCGCTTGCGCCTGCGGGTTTGTAACCTTGAAGCTTTTGCCGCCAAGCGATTCTACGAAGTCTACGGCGGACCCGCGCACGAGATCAAGGCTCATGGGGTCGACAACCAACGACGCGCCGTCGCCCTGCGCTTGAATGTCGTCGGCCTCAATCGAGTCGGCCAAGCCAAAGCGATATTGAAAGCCCGAACAGCCGCCGCCTTCAACCGACAAGCGCAGCACAGGGTCTTTGCCCAATTTGGTTGCGATTTCGGCCACGCGCCGCGCCGCGTTGGGCGTCATGGAAATATCTGTCATGGAGATGACTTCAGTGTCTGTCATGAAGCTTATGTAGGCCATGCCACAGATAAAGAAAAGGGGCGGCAAAGTAACCTATGCCAGCCCCCAAGATTACACCCTCTCCCAAAGGTGATGCGTTAGCCTGTCCGCTTACTCACCTTCAGCAGGACCGCCAATGGCATTGCTATCAGCAGATTTTGCAGCAAGCAAGAATTTTGCGCCGGTCGGGTCTGATTGCTGTGGGGCGAGGAAAGCAATTGGATTGATCGCTTCACCAGCGATGCGGACTTCATAATGCAGATGGCTTCCGGTGGAGCGGCCAGTTGAACCCATATAGCCCAAAATGTCGCCCTTGCGGATACGCTGGCCGGGCGCCACGTTCATCGCTGACAAATGGCCATAACGTGTCTGCACCGCGTTGCCGTGGTTGATTTCAACAAATTTGCCATAGCCGCCAACCCATTCGGCACGACCAACAGTGCCATCTGCGGTTGCAAAAATGGGTGTGCCCACGGGACCCGGAATATCGATGCCCTTGTGATTGCGGCTTGCACCCCGTGTGGGTGCATTACGATAGCCAAACCCGCTGGAGAATTTCATAGTCTCAACAGGGTTGATCGACGGAACGGCAACGGCGACCTTATTAACGGCGCCGTTGATGCGGCCCCAGCTGTCGTTCAACGCGCGAAATTCAGGGTCCGAAACGCCCAGAGCGGTTTGGTTTGCCTTCAAATCTTCGGGTGAAATACGGAAAGTGTCAGAAGAAGCGGCAGCTGAGTTTGCAACAGCAGGCGTAGCGACTGCAACAGCAACCAATATGCCGATCGCAGAGGCAGCTTTCAGGATCAGTGATTGGCACGAAGCCAAAGCGCTGGATACCATGTGTGTCGTTACCTTGTTGTTGCGACCCGCACCGATTTTGGCGCAGCCCCGAAAATTGGACCAAGGCAGATAATCTGCCCACTTCTTATGAAAAGGGTGGTGTCCGATGGCCCAAATGAATGCAAGTTCTGTGGGGTGAACGCGGGACAAGCCGCCGCTCAAACGCGTTGAGTCGTTGAATTGAGGCTATAGCGGCGGGTAAAATGACGGTTTACCGATGTTTTTTAACGCGGCCGACGCCATATTGTTCCGGTCGTTCGGAAGGTGATGAACGGGATTCGCTTCGAATGACGGAGAGGCGTTTAGGGGCGGACCCTATAAAGCCTTAGCCGCAGCCAAAACTTCCGCTGCATGGTCTTTGACCTTCACTTTGCGCCAAATTTGCGCCACTTTGCCGTCCTTGCCGATCAGAAAAGTCGACCGGTCAATGCCCATATAAAGTTTGCCATACATCGATTTTTCGACCCAGGCGCCCATTTGCTCGGTGGCATCACTCGATTCGTCGGACAGCAAATGGACGTTCAGCGCATATTTCGCCGCGAATTTGGCGAGCTTGGCGGGCTTGTCTTTCGACATGCCGTAAACTGGGCACTTCAACGCTGCAAATTCAGCCGCCAATTCGGTGAAATCCTTCGCCTCATTGGTGCAGCCTGGCGTGTCCGCTTTGGGGTAGAAATAGAGTATGAACGGACCGGGAAGCGCCGCCAGATTGACCGCATTGCCTGCGCTATCGGCGACGGTTACGTCGGGCAGCGTGTCGTTAACATCGGTCATGTGTCGTTCCTTTTCAAAAATCGCGTGCGCCAAATAGGCTGTGCCATTGGGCCATGACAACACCGCGATAATCCCTAAGCGCCTGTGTTAATCCGTCCCAATCGTTAAAGCCTAAGCTGGACGCGATCAGCTTTTGTGCCGCCTCGGGCGGGGCTGCGCAATCGGGCGCAATCAGACGCACCATCACCAACAACCGCGCCATTAAGGTAAAGGCCTTGGCAAAGTCCGCTTGCAAGTGCCCGGACGCCACCAACGCGTCAATCGCCGGGCCAAGCTGCGGTTGCATGCCCTCATGCGTTTCCAACTGAAGCGCGTGAATGATGAACTCCATATCCACCAATCCGCCGGGCAGCAGCTTTACATCCAGCGCACCCTTTGGCGGCTTATGCGCGGCCATATCCTTGCGCATCGTTGCAATATCATGGCGCAGCGTGTCGGTGTCGCGCGGTGTATGCAAAACATCGCGGATGATGTCGGCGACTTGGCCGCGCGCACCTGTTGATCCAAAAAGCACGCGTGCGCGGGTGAGCGCCATATGCTCCCACGTCCACGCATTTTCGCGCTGATATTGGTCAAAGCTTTTTACCGACGCGCACAATAGTCCATCTGCACCCGATGGCCGAAGCCGCGTGTCAATTTCATACAAGGCGCCTGAAGCTGTTGCTACGGACATCGCTGCAATCACCCGTTGCGCCAGCCGGTTGAAATATTGCGTCGCGCCTAACTCTCGCGGTCCATCCGACTCCGCCAGATGGTCGCCCGTAAACAGCAGAATGATGTCCAAGTCCGATGCGTGCGTTAAAGCCTCACCACCCAGCCTGCCCAAAGCGAGAATGATCAGTTCGCCGCCCTTTATCTTGCCATGCAGCTTTTCAAATTCCGCCACTGTAGCCGCCGTCAGCGTCTCCAGCGAGGCCTCCGCCAAATGCGCATACACCCGCGCGATAGCCAAAGCGTCGCTGCGCCCTTCAATCAACTGCACGCCCAGGGCAAAGCGTTTTTCGCCGACATAATCGCGGACGATGTCGAGGGTGGATTGATAATCGGCGTTGCCAATCCGGCGCTGCATTGCATCCTGCAATGCCGACACGTCGCCGGGCAAATGCATGGCGCTGGTGTCGATTAACGCATCGAGATAGCGGCTTTGGCGGCCCAGATCGTCTGCCAAAGTCGGCGCATAGCTTAAAATATCTGCGACCAGTTGTACGAGGCCGGGCCGCGCCTCCAGCAAGCGGAAGACGTTAATCGCGCTGGGCATCGCCTCAATCATATTGTCGAAACGGGCAATCGCACGGTCCGAATCGGGTGCCTGCGCCAACGCCGACATGATCGCGGGCAACACCGCCTCAAAGGCATCGCGTGCCGATGGGCTGCGGATTGCCCGGATTTTGCCGCTGCGCCAGCGGGCCAATCGCTGCATCACAGCGGCGGGGTTGGCATAACCAAGATCAGTGAGCTGTTCCTCCAGCGGCAAACCTTCGTCCGCCAGCCTTGGTCCTTCGCTGCCCCCTGCATCGACCATGCGGTCATAGATGGCTGCGACCTGCGCCGTGATCGGTTCAATTGCCGCAATAAACGCGTCGGAATCTTCTAGGCCATGCAATCGCGCGACAGCATCGGCGGTCTCGCGATTGGCGGGTATCTCATGCGTTTGTCGGTCGCTGTGCATTTGCAGGCGATGTTCGAACATCCGCAACTGTTCATAGGCCGATGATAACGTCTCCGCCTCTTGCGCGCTAATCGGTCCAGCTGTCGCCAGCGCCGTGAGGGCCGCGCGTGTGTCGGCGACTCGTAAAACGGGATCGCGGCCGCCATGGATGAGTTGATGCGCTTGGGCGAAAAACTCGCACTCGCGGATACCGCCATGACCGCGCTTCAGGTCAAAGCCGAGGCCCATTTTCTGCCCCTTGGCATAATGGTCACGGATTTGTGCGGTCATGGCGGTGATATTTTTCAATTGCCCGAAATCGAGCGACTTGCGCCAGATGAATGGCTGAATTGCATTCAGGAAATAATCGCCCAACGCGCGGTCGCCTGCACTCACCCGTGACCGGATGAACGCCGCTTGCTCCCACGCCAAAGCCGACGATTCATAATAGCCGATAGCGGCCTCAACCGGCAGGACGATGGGGCTGACCTCCGGCGACGGGCGCAACCGCATGTCGACGCGAAAGACATAGCCATCGCCATCCAGCGCGGAGAGCAGCTCAATAACACGCCTGCCATATCGCACCGCTGCCTCCGCCACATCATCCCGTTCGCGGTGGGGCAGCGTTTTGGGATCGAATAGGAATATCGGGTCAATGTCCGAAGAATAATTCAACTCCCGCCCGCCATGCTTGCCCAATGCGATGACGGCAAAGCCTTGGTTGGGCGCCCCTGGCACGCGTTCTTCGATGGCGGCGGCGATGGCTTGATCGAGCGCATGGTCCGCAAAGTCGGAGAGGATGTGCGTGACACGCGTCAGGTCCCAGACGCCCGATAGGTCCGCAATGGCGGTGACAAGTGCGACGCCTTGACGCTGCTTGCGCAATGCCGTGCCGACGGACTCCGCATTGCGGGAAAGCGCCGTGGCGAGTGCTTCCTCGAAATTGCCCGCGTGGATCATCGGCATAAGGTCGGCGTTGCGGTCGATCAGGCCCGCGAGAAACGGGCTGTTGGCTTGCACGCGTTTGAGTGCATCGTGGATCGATGCAGCGCTCATGCCTTCAAATAATCCCGCCGGAAATCTTGCGCGAACGCTGCAAAGCGCCCCTGCGCTATCGCCGCGCGCATGTCGGCCATCAGCATCTGGTAATAATGCAAATTGTGCTGCGTCATCAGCATCGCGCCCAATATCTCGCCCGAACGGATCAAATGATGGACATACGCTCGCGTCCATGTCGCGCAAACGGGGCACGTGCAGCGGTCATCAATCGGACCTTGATCTTCGGCAAATTTGGCGTTGCGGATGTTGATGGCGCCATGATGGGTAAAGGCTTGGCCGTTGCGGCCCGACCGTGTGGGCAGAACACAATCGAACATATCAATCCCGCGCTCCACTGCGCCTACTAAATCGTCCGGCTTACCCACGCCCATTAAATAACGCGGCCGGTCGGCGGGCAATTGGTCAGGCGCATAATCGAGGCAACCGAACATCGCCTCTTGTCCTTCACCCACCGCAAGGCCGCCAACGGCATAGCCGTCAAAGCCAATGTCGATCAGCGCCTCGGCGGACTGCTTGCGCAATTCTTCGTCCAATGACCCTTGTTGAATGCCGAATAAAGCCGCGCGCGCCGCATGTTCGCCGCCGCTGTCAAAGCCGTCGCGGGAACGCTTCGCCCAGCGCATCGACAGCTCCATCGACTTGATCGCCTCGTCCCGCGACACGCCATTGGCGGGACATTCGTCAAAGGCCATGACAATATCGGACCCCAAGAGACGCTGGATTTCCATCGAGCGTTCGGGCGACAGCATATGTTTCGACCCGTCCAAATGGCTTTGGAACGACACACCTTCTTCGGTGATTTTGCGCAAAGCTGACAGGCTCATCACCTGATAGCCGCCGCTGTCGGTCAATATCGGGCGGTCCCAGCCCGAAAATTGATGCAAGCCGCCCAACCGCGCTACCCGCTCCGCACCGGGGCGCAGCATCAGATGATAGGTATTGCCCAAAATGATGTCCGCACCCGTCGCGCGCACTTCGGCAGGGCGCATCGCCTTAACCGTGGCGGCGGTGCCTACGGGCATGAAGGCAGGCGTGCGAATTTCGCCGCGCAGCATTTGAATACTGCCCGTGCGGGCCTTGCCATCGGTGGCGGAAATCGAAAACTGGAATCGCGTGATCATCGGGCGGCTTTAGGGGGGTTATGCGCTGGAGAAAACCAACTTTTCTGAACGCCCAATCACCGGGGACATCGTCTCGTCAAAAACCGAAGCCCATCGTCATCCAAAACCAAACCTATCGTCATCCTGAACCAAACCTATCGTCACCCGAAGCCAAACCCATCGTCATCCTGAACTTGTTTCAGGATAACAAACCAATGTTGCCTGTTATCCTGAAACAAGTTCAGGATGACGAGGCGGAGAGGATTTACACATCATTGACGCAAATTGCCCTTTCAACCGCCGCCGCACCAGCCCATATAGACGCCATGACTTATACAGACCCACGCTCTTATCTTTATCAACCTGGCCTGCTGGACCCCGACGCGGCGCAGCGCATTACGCGGGACGCTTTGAAAGCCTGCGATGATGGCGAGCTCTACCTGCAATATAGCGCGACAGAGAGCTTTGGCTTTGACGATGGTCGCCTCAAAATGGCGGATTATTCGACGGGTTCGGGCTTTGGCCTGCGCGGTGTGTCGGGTGAGATGACCGGGTTCAGCCACGCCAATGACATGAGCGAGGCCGCGATCCGCCGTGCGGGGGAGACGTTGAAGCTGCTTGATCCCGCAAAGGATAAACCCGCGCCGCCACCGCGCCAGAACAACCGGCATTTATATACAGACGGCAATCCGCTTGAACTCGTGCCTTTCGCGCAAAAGGTTGCGTTGTGCCAACAGATCGACGCCGCAGCGCGGGCGCGTGACCCGCGCGTCGCACAAGTCAGCGTCAGCCTGTCGGGCAGTTGGAGCGTCGTTGAAATCGTCCGCGCCGATGGCTTTGTCGCCACCGACGTTCGGCCATTGGTCCGCCTGAATGTCTCCATCGTCGCGCAAGATGGCGATCGCCGCGAAACTGGAAATCATGGTTTTGGCGGGCGTTATCTGTACGACAAATTATTTGAAGAGCAGGAATGGGAACATGCCATTGACGTCGCCTTGGCGCAGGCGTTGACCAATTTGCGTTCGGTCGCGGCGCCCGCCGGCGAAATGACCGTGTTGCTTGGCCCCGGCTGGCCCGGCGTCTTGCTGCATGAGGCCGTTGGCCATGGCTTGGAAGGCGATTTCAACCGCAAGGGCAGCAGTGCCTTTTCTGGAAAAATCGGGCAGCGCGTGGCCGCCCCCGGCGTTACTGTTGTCGATGATGGGACGATGCAAAATCGGCGCGGATCCTTGTCGATAGATGATGAAGGCACGCCGACTCAGGAGAATGTCTTGATCGAAGACGGCATATTGCGCGCCTATATGCAGGACCGCATGAACGCCCGCCTGATGGGCGTGGAGCCCACGGGTAATGGCCGCCGCGAAAGTTTCGCCCATGCACCGATGCCACGCATGACCAACACCTTCATGCGCAGCGGCAATGATGATCCTGCCGAACTGTTGAGCCGCGTCAAAAACGGCATCTTCGCCAAAAGCTTCGGCGGCGGGCAGGTTGACATTGTGTCGGGCAAATTCGTGTTTAGCTGCACCGAGGCCTATTTGGTTAAGAACGGCAAGCTGGGCGACCCGATCAAGGGCGCGACCCTGATCGGCGATGGCCCGACGGCGCTTAACAAGGTCATTGGTCTTGGCAATGACATGGCGCTGGATGAAGGCGTTGGCGTCTGCGGCAAGGCGGGGCAAAGTGTGCCGGCAGGCGTCGGGCAACCCACAACTTTGGTGAGCGCGCTGACGGTGGGTGGAACAGCTGGTTGATTGGTGCCTTTATTCGGCCAGAACGCCGATATGGCCTGACCCTGTGACCGATATATGAGCCACGCGGTCAAGATTGCGACCTATAATATCCGCAAGGCGGTGGGGTTGGATCAGCGCCGCAATCCAGCGCGAATCTTGTCGGTGCTGAATGAAATGGATGCCGATATTGTCGCCTTGCAAGAGGTGGACCGCCGCTTTGGTGCGCGGGTGAGCGCGATACCCTTGGCGATGCTGGCGGCGGATTCGCCTTATGTGCCCGTGCCGCTAAATGCCTATCCAGCGGCGATTGGTTGGCACGGCAATTTGATATTATTGCGCAAGGGCATTGAGATCCGCCATGCCCAGCCCATCGACATGCCCACGCTCGAACCGCGCGGCGCGGTAATGGCGGAACTGTCAGTAAGCGGGCATAGTTTGCGCGTCATTGGCGTGCATCTTGATTTGTCGGGGCTGTGGCGGCGTAAGCAAATTCGCGCTTTATTGGCGGCTGTGGATGCTAGCCCGCGCCATATGCCAACGGTGATGATGGGTGATTTCAACCAATGGTCGAACAAAGGTGCGCTCAGCGAACTTGCCTTTCACCATCACCGATTGGTGCAGACACCCAAAAGTTTCCATACGTCGCGCCCAGTCGCGCGATTGGACCGGATAATTGTCAGCCACGATGTGCGCGTCACCGCTGCGGACAGCCATATTTCGGCTTTGTCCAAACAATCATCGGACCATCTGCCTTTGTGGGCGACGATAGAGATTGGTTAATTGCCTAAATATTAGGCATCAAAAAATGACTGATTAAATAATAGGCACTATTTACTTCCGCGTCGCGCGTGCGCCACTCCCCATAGCTGAATATGAACGCTTTTGCGTGATTTCTGCGTTCTGGCACGGCGTTTGCATATTGCAGTGCAACACCATCAGGGGGTCTGCATGAAATATATTATCGCTGTGATTAAGCCGCACAAGCTGGATCCGGTGCGCGAGGCGCTGACCGCGCTAGGCGTGTCCGGCATGACGGTGAGCGAAGTCAAAGGCTTTGGCCGGCAAAAGGGTCAAACCGAAATCTACCGTGGCGCCGAATATGCGACCAATATGGTGCCAAAGGTAAAGATCGAGATTGCTTGCGCATCCGATCAAGCTTCTGCGGTCATTGAGGCCATTCAGCATGCTGCCGAAACCGGAGCCATTGGCGATGGCAAAATTTTCGAATTCGATCTCGCTGGTGCGTTACGCATCCGCACCGGCGACACCAACGAAACCGCGCTTTGACGCGATTACATCAAGCTAGGGGAACCAGATAATGTCAAAGACACTGAAATTTTTGGGCGCGGCGGGGGCGACACTGTTCGCCGCCTTGCCTGCCTTTGCGCAGGAGGTCGCGGTTGAAGCCGTCGCTGTTGCGACAGAATCGGCCGCTCCGGTTGCCGATAAAGGCGATACTGCATGGATGATGATTTCGACCGTGTTGGTCATGCTAATGATCATCCCTGGACTTGCGTTATTCTATGGCGGCTTAGTGCGCGGGAAGAATATGCTTTCGGTGCTAACCCACGTGCTGGGCGCAGCATCGCTCGCCATGATCATATGGGTGATGTACGGTTATGGCCTCGCTTTTGGCGGTGATGCTAACCAATTCATCTCAAATGGTAAGTTTATGCTGGCTGGAGTCACGGCAGATTCGACTGTTGCAACGTTCACCGACGGCGTTGTTATTCCGGAATATGTATTCATTGCTTTTCAGATGACTTTTGCCGCTATTACGCTGGCACTTGTTGTCGGCGGTCTGGTTGAACGCATGAAATTCTCGGCGATGATGGCCTTTGGCGTTATTTGGCTTACCATCGTTTACTTCCCCATCGCCCACATGGTTTGGTATTTGGGGGCTGACGACGCATCGACTGGACTGCTGTTTGGCTGGGGCGCGCTTGATTTTGCTGGCGGCACCGTTGTGCACATAAACGCCGGTGTTTCCGCACTTGTTGGTTCCATTATCCTAGGTAAGCGCCTTGGCTATCAAAAAGAAATCATGACCCCGCATTCCTTGCCCATGACACTCATCGGCACGGGCCTTTTGTGGGTGGGCTGGTTCGGTTTCAATGCCGGCTCGGCGCTTGAGGCCAATGGCGCTGCCGGACTTGCGATGATCAACACATTTGTTGCGACCGCCGCCGGTGTTCTCTTCTGGATGCTCACCGAGCGCGCTTTAGGGCACAAAGGCTCGATGCTCGGCGCCTGTTCGGGTGCTATTGCAGGATTGGTTGCCGTGACCCCTGCCGCAGGTAACGCGGGTCCATTTGGTGCGATTTTGCTTGGTGCCATTGCGGCTGCTTTCTGCTGCGTCTTCGTGATGAAGATAAAAGCCAAACTCGGCGTCGATGACTCGCTGGACGCTTTTGGCATTCACGGTGTTGGCGGTATTATCGGCTCGGTTGGTACGGCCTTCACAATGCTTCCCATTTTGGGTGGTCCTGGTGCCGAAGATTACACTTTAGCTGCCCAATTGTGGATCCAAATTAAGGCAGTGCTGGTCGCTATCGCATGGGCAGCAATCGGTTCGGCCATTGCTTTCTACCTCGTCAAATTCACACTCGGACTTCGGGTTACTGAAGAGGTCGAGCGCGAAGGCCTCGACCTCGGTGAACATGGCGAGCGTGCCTATAACTAATCGGGCGTGCGGCGGAAAAGTGGGAACCGGTTTTTCGCTTCGTCCGCACGATCCACCTAAAGATTTACGACTTGGCGGCGGGGCATTTTCTCCTCTCCCTTAATGCCCCGCCCCCTCCCGATGTTCCTCCCGCGAACATCCAACTTACGGCCCGGACCCGATATGGTTCGGGCCTTTTTTTGCGATGCGCGTCTGTGTGCGGGCTGTCATCCCCCCACTTCGTCCTCCTGAACTTGTTTGACCTGCGGTCATTTCATTCCAGGATAACAGGCGACGATGCGGAACTTAAAAAACCACTTTCCTACAAATAACCATATAGGTTATCTGATTCGCGTCATGCAGGCCGCGGTCTAGAACGTGGGTCGGGATGATGGGAACGCTGGTGCGGGAACGCGCTGGCACGGCCGGCGCGAAAGGGTGTTTGCTTCTGCCTTATAAAAGGGCCTGTTGCATCAAGCTCTGAACAGCGCACAAAAGGCTGGGTGTAGCGGGCAACCGCCCCGTTCGTCATGGACGGCCTTGGGGGCTTTAGGAACCTTCATCCCAAGGAAGCAGCCCAGCCAAGATAAAGGCGGCTCCTAGAATTAGACTGATGGAACAAACGAGCCTTAATCAACCAACGCCATCAGCCGGAAGCAGCACCAGCGCTTCCGCGTCGGCCGTCCCCTTTTTTCTATGCGTGTAGACGCGCGCCAATTTTGTAGGAAATAATGTTACATGTGTAGGAAATTATGGTGTTGGCTCCAACACCGTCACCCTGAGACACCTACAACGTTACCCTGAACGTGTTTGACCTGCGGTCATTTCATTCCAGGATAACAGGCGACGATATAGGTGGCGCGATGACGGCCGGCGTACTGCCGTTTAAGCGACCTTGGAATCGCTTGTGAGGATAAGGGGATCGCCATTCTTGCCGACATTCGCTGATGCGGCTGAACTGCTTTGCTTAGCCGTCGACTTGTGGCTGAACTTGCCTTCAATCTGGCCGCCGGGTGCAATGGTCAGGTTGCTATAGATCACATCGCCTTTGACACGCGCAGAGGATTCAATGACCAAATCATTGGCCTCAATTGAACCTTCGACATGGCCCGAAAGCTTTGCTGATTCGGCGGTGACTTTGCCAATAATGATGCTGCCTTCGCCTTGCACCAGATTGCCGCAGGTCACGTCGCCATGGACCTTTCCGTCGATATGAAGGTCGACGCGCGCCGACAGATTGCCGACGATTTCGACGTCGGATGCAATGATCGAGAATGTGTGACCGGAATTGTTGCGCACGCTCATATTATTCCTTTGCGGCAGAGTCGGCACGGTTTCCGGCGACTGTTTGGACCTTGAGAACATCTGGATTTGCCTCCAAAAACTTACGTGGGTTAATCGCCTGACCGTTTAGGCGCACCTCGAAATGCAGATGGCTGCCGGTCGACCGACCCGTGCTACCCATCCGTCCGATTTGAACGCCGCGTTCAACCATCTGACCCTGCCTGACATTTAAGCCCGACAAATGTGCATAGCGTGTAACTAAGCCATTGGCATGTCTAATTTCGATCGTGTTGCCATAGCCGCCATTAAAGCCCGCCAACACGACCTTGCCTTTGGCTGCGGCAAGGATGGGGGTGCCAACTGGGCCTTTAAAATCCAGACCAGCGTGCATCGCAGCGCCGCCCGTGAAGGGATCGCTGCGATAGCCAAAGCCGCTCGACATCATCATCGAGGCTGCTGGCATTGCGGTGGGGATTGCGGCCAGAGCGCGTTCCATCGCGTCCATGCGGCCAAGCGCCGTGGCGAGTTTCAGGAAGCGCGGGTCGCGGACATCCTTTTTACCTTTGCCGAAAAAGGGTTCGAACAGACCGCCCTGCGCATTGCGTGCTTGGCGGGCCAACACTTCGGGGTTGAGCCCGAATTGGCGGATGGCGGCTTCTGCCTTCAATGTCCGGGCGTGCGCTACCTTCGTCATTTTTTCGGCGAACCGAATTTGCCGGGCCTCAACACGGACAAGGCCAGCGGCTTCGGGGACCATCGCGCTAATAGTCTTCACGGCCTTTTCTTCTTCGCGCCGCTCGGTTGATGGGGCAGGCGCTTGCGCTTCCGCCTCCGATAAATCACCCAGATATTGGTCGCCCAGGCTTTCCAGCATTTCTTGCCGGCGTTCCAAATCCTTCGTCACTTCGTCGATAGAACCACGATAGCTGGCCACGCGCTCTTCGGCGGATTCCACCTTTGCCTCTTGCTCGGTCAGCGCCAGGCGCTGTGCGCTGACGGTCATTTGATTGATGGCCATGCCAAAAGTGACCAATAACCAAACACCGATCACGGACGCTAAGGTAAAAGCGGTGCGGCGTTGCAATTGCGCCGATATTTTCAAAAACCGGACTTGGCCATTGGCCCGCATGAAAAATTCGCGGTCAATAAACCATCCAGCTATCCGGTTTTTCCAACCAGACATTCTGATTTTTAGCGACACAAACCACCCCGTTATATTGGATGTCCGTATCTAGCAGAGGAGATGGGGCCCGGCGAATCAGCGAAAGCCGACTCGTGACGAGTCGGTTGAGTCGTGCGATGAGCTGTGGAAAACCCTCTCAAATGCCTCTCCAGATATGCCCGAATCGGCATTCATCATTCAATTTAAGTGCGTAAAATTACGTAAATTCAGATATATATGTGCGATTCGTATTTGTTCCTAAGGCGATGCGCGCGAAAGGGGGACGATCGCTTTCCCTTTTAGAGGCATTTCTCTACGAGTATCAGGCTATGACAGACAGCAACAAATTGATGACCGAGCTTACGGCGAAGGCGCGCGCTGCGGCGCGACATTTGGCGGGCGTAACTGACGCGACAAAGGCGGCTGCGTTAACGTACGCGGCGCAGGCATTGCGCGATGGTATGGCAGATATCCTCGCGGCCAATACCAAGGATGTGGGCGCAGCGGTTGCGGCCGGTATTTCGCCCGCAATGCTGGACCGACTGACGCTGGATGCAGCGCGCGTAACGGCGATGGCCTCTGCGGTCGAACAAGTCGCAACGCTGGACGATCCTGTTGGCAAAATCATTGACCGTAGCGAACGGCCCAATGGCCTTGTGATGCAGCGCGTCCGCGTGCCTGTCGGCGTGCTGGGTATTATTTATGAAAGCCGGCCCAATGTGACTGCAGATGCGGCGGCCTTGGGGTTGCGGTCGGGTAATGCGGTTATCCTGCGCGGCGGCAGCGAAGCGGTGCACAGCAATCACGCAATCCATGCTGCGATGGTGAAAGGTGCGACGCAGGCTGGCTTGCCTGCCGATAGTATTCAGCTTGTCCCGACGCAGGACCGTGCATTGGTCGGCGATATGTTGCGCGCACAAGGGGCGATTGACATGATCATCCCGCGCGGCGGAAAATCGCTTGTGGCGCGCGTGCAGGACGAAGCCCGCGTACCCGTGCTCGCGCATCTGGACGGTATTTGCCATAGCTATGTGCACAAGGACGCCGATCCCGACATGGCGCAAGCGATTGTGGTCAACGCCAAAATGCGGCGCACCGGTATTTGCGGCGCCACTGAAACCGTGTTGATTGATCAGGATTATCCTGCGCCTGCCGCTTTGATTGCCGCGCTACTTGATGCAGGTTGCGAAGTGCGGGCAGACGACGTGCTGATGGAGCTGGATGCGCGGACCGTCTCTGCCGATGCGCAAGATTGGGATACCGAATATCTCGACTCGGTCATTTCGGCTTGCGTTGTGTCCGGCCTAGATGAAGCCATGGCCCATATTGCCCGCCATGGATCGCACCATACCGACGCAATCATCACGCAGGATGCATCCGCCGCCGCCCGTTTCTTGGCAGAGGTCGACAGCGCGATTGTCATGCACAATGCCTCCACCCAATTTGCCGATGGCGGCGAATTTGGCTTGGGCGCAGAGATTGGCATCGCGACAGGCCGCCTGCATGCCCGTGGCCCGGTCGCGCTGGAGGGGCTGACGACCTATAAATGGGTCGTGCGCGGACAGGGCCAGACGCGCCCTTGAAAAGAGACACGTCCTTGAAAACCATTGGACTCATGGGTGGATCATTCAATCCTGCGCATAAGGGGCACCGCGCGATCAGCCTGTTCGCGATGGATTCGCTTGGTCTCGATGAATTTTGGTGGATGGTCTCGCCAGGCAATCCGCTAAAGTCCAAAACGGACATGGCGCCCTTGCCCGCACGCATGGCATCGGCCAAGGCGCAGGCGCGGGGCACGCCGATTAAAGTCACTGCTATCGAGCGGGACCTTGGCACCGTTTATACTTCCGAAAGCTTACAAAAGCTGGTCGCCCGCTATCCCAAAACCCGGTTCATCTGGATCATGGGAGCAGACAATTTGTTGCAATTTCACCACTGGCGGCGGTGGCGGGATATAGCGCGGTTGATGCCGATTGCAGTTATCTCCAGACCCGGCTATAAGGCTCAAGTCGTTGCGGGTCCCGCAATGGCCTGGTTCAGACGGTTTGTCCGGCGTCCGGAACAGCGTCATCACTGGACGAAATGGAGTACGCCAGCGCTTGTCTTTTTGCGCTTTCGTCCAGATCCGCGTTCGGCCACCGCTCTTCGGCGCGCTGACCCATATTGGTTTCACCGATATAAGGAACTTGGAACGCGGGACGGCGTTACCCGAAATATTGTGCTTTAAGGAGCCATCTTGATCGACACTGCTTCCGTTCCTGCGCCGACTGCAAAGTCCAAGGAACCCACATTGACCCCTGACGCGCTCCACGCGCTGGTTCTCCAATCGCTCGACGATGATCAAGCGCAAGAGGTGGTTACCATCCCGCTTGAAGGGAAAAGCAACATTGCCGACCATATGGTCGTCGCATCTGGCCGTTCGTCGCGCCAAGTTGCGTCCATGGCGCAGAAACTTGCCGAACGTATCAAAAAGGCTGGTCGTCATGCCCGTATTGAAGGTCTGCCATCGGCGGACTGGGTGTTGATTGATGCCGAAGATGTCATCGTGCATTTGTTCCGCCCCGAAGTCCGCAGCTTCTATAATCTGGAACGCATGTGGGCCTTTGGCGACGCGCCCGACGTCGCGTCACAATAAGATCGATTGCCCGCGCCGATGGCGATGCGCCTGCACATCATCGCGCGCGGCAAAATTGGCCGTTCCCCGGAATCGGAACTGGTTGAGCGTTATTTGAAGCGGATTAGCTGGCCGACCAAGCATAGCGAACTGCCCGATAAGGGCGGAGACCTGCCCGCGTCGGATTCTCCCTACAAAACTATCATTTTGGATGAAAAGGGCGCGCAATTCAGCTCGGTTGAACTGGCGCGCTTGTTGGAACGCTGGCGTGACGATGGCGTGCGCGAAGTGCGCTTTCTGATCGGTGCAGCCGACGGCTTTGATGATATAGCGCGCGCAGGCGCCGACCAGCTCATCGCCTTTGGCAAAGCGACATGGCCGCATTTAATGGCGCGGGCGATGCTGGCCGAACAATTGTTCCGCGCGACATCGATTATTGCCAACCATCCTTATCATCGCGAGGGATGACGGCCTTGCGCGTTGCAAAGCTGCTTTCACACGGGGTTAAGGCGCGATATAGCAGCGACAATAAGATGAAATGGAAATGTTTATGAAGAACCGTTTGCTGCTCGCCACCTTTGCCATTGGCGCGGCAATAGCCGTGCCTGGTACAGTGCTCGTTGCGCAAAATATGCAGCAACAACAATATCAGGCACAGCAGATTGAAGATCTTGACGAATTCCTTGCTGTCTACCGCAAGGTCAAATCCAGCTATGTCGACAAGGTCGATGACAAAAAATTGATGGAAGGCGCAATTCAGGGGATGCTGTCCAGCCTTGATCCGCATAGCGGTTTTCTGGATCGTTCTGACTTCAATTCGCTGCGGACGCAAATTGATGGTGAATATGGCGGTCTTGGGCTTTCGGTGACGCTTGAGGATGAAGCGGTGAAAGTCATCGCGCCGACCAAGGATACGCCCGCCGACAAAGCAGGTATCAAATCCGGCGACTTCATTACCCATCTGGACGGCAAGCTGATTGTCGGCGGCACCTTGGATGAAGCGGTTGAGGCCATGCGCGGCGCGCCGGGCACAAAGATTAAGCTCACAATTTTCCGCCCCGGTCGCGATGGGCCATTTGACGTCACGCTGACACGTGCGATTATCGATCTGAAACCCGTGCAATGGGAAGTGAAAAACCGCATCGGCATTATCTCTGTCACGGGCTTTTCCGAACAGACAGGTGCTGACGTTGTTGCTGCGGTCGCGGGCATCAAGAAGAGTTTGAGCGGCAATCCGCTGGGATATATTATCGACCTGCGCTCCAACCCGGGCGGCATATTGGATGAGGCGGTTGTCGTATCCGATGCGTTTTTGACGAAGGGGGAGATTGTGTCCGAACGGGGCCGCGACCCCCGCAATGTGGACCGCTGGTGGGCCGAACGTGCCGTTCCCGGTGACGTGACGGGCGGCGCCCCGATCATTGTGTTGGTGGATGCCGGGTCGGCTTCAGCCTCTGAAATTGTCGCGGGTGCCTTGCAAGACCATCATCGCGGCCTCGTGATGGGGGAACGCAGCTTTGGTAAGGGATCGGTGCAGAACGTCCTGCCCCTGACACGTGACACGGGCTTACGCCTGACGGTCGCGCGTTACCATTTACCATCAGGCCGTTCGGTGCAGGAAGGCGGTATCAAGCCCGATATTCGCGTGCCGCAGTTGACGGATCCGGATTATAAAAGCCGCGTTTCGATCCGCGAATCCGATCTGCGCCGTCATTTGGTTAATGAATTGAAAGACAATAATAAGGATCTGGAACAAGACATCACGGACGATCCACGCTTTGCCATGACTGCTGAGCAGTTGAAGGCAAAGGGCATAGAGGATTTCCAGTTATATTATGCTATGGAAACGCTGCAACGGCTTGGCCCCCGGACGATGAAACTGGCGGCAAAGCCCATGAAGGGCAAAGCTAAGAATTGAGGGTGCTTCCCTCTTTCTTCGTCATCCTGAACTTGTTTCAGGATCCATCGTGCAGCAAACCCATAACGTGAATGCCGAAATGGACCCTGAACCAAGTTCAGGGTGACGGTTTGGGGAAGAGTAGCACCGTAAAGTCACTTACAACTTGCTTCAGCATAACAGTTCTCTAGGGTTCACCGCATATGGCATCAAAATTTGATAAGGCTCATATTCTCGCATTTTTGTTACCCGCTGCGTTGCTGGGGGGCGCTTATGGGTCGGAATATATTGGCGGGCTTTTCCCATGCGAAATGTGTTGGTGGCAGCGTTATCCCCATTTTGCTGCTGTTGCCATTGCGCTGGTCGCTTTTGGCGTCCGCGATACCGGTTTCCGTAAAGTCTTGGTCGCGTTGGCGGCCTTAGCGATCGCCACGAGCGGCTTCATTGGTGGGTTTCATGCAGGCGTGGAATATGGCTATTGGGAAGGGCTCACCGCCTGCACCGCGACGATTTCGGGTAGCGGCGATGATTTGCTCCAGTCGATTATGAACGCCCCCTTGGTGCGTTGCGACGTTGCACCTTGGACTTTATTTGGCATTTCTCTCGCGGGCTATAATTTCCTCTTGTCGTTCGGCGGCGCAATGCTCATCTTGGCAATGATATGGCGCAGCAAGAAAATCTGAAAACCTCCGCGCAGCGGATACGCGCAATCGAACGCATGATCCGCGTGAACCATGCGGGTGAGTTTGGCGCGAAACGGATTTACGCTGGGCAGCTTGCTGTGATGGGCGATCGCACGCCCGCGGCGCGCAGCATTGCGCATATGGCCGAACAAGAGGAACGCCATCTCAGCGCCTTTGACAAGATGATGACCGAACGCGGAGTCCGTCCCACGGCCTTGCACCCGGTCTGGAATGTTGCGGGCTTTGCGCTTGGCGCTGTCTCTGCGGCCATCGGGCCAGAAGCGGCCATGGCGTGTACTGTCGCTGTGGAGACCGAAATTGACCGCCATTATAGCGAGCAGCTGGCTGAAATTGGCGACAGCGATCCGGAATTATCAGCGATGATTTTGGATTTTCAGGCCGATGAGTTGGAACATAAGGCCACGGCTTTGGAGCAAGGCGCCGAACGTGCGCCGGCCTATCCGTTGATGAGCGCGTTGGTCCGCATAGGTTGCCGGACAGCGATTGCTGTGTCGAAACATATATAAGCTTCATAAAGCATTCAGCCTGCTATGTTCAAAATCAGGCACACAGATATTTGGAGATGATCTCGTGAAAGCAATAACCAGAATTTCGCTCGCGAGCATCGCCTTGATGCTATCGGTTCAGGCACCAGCGCAGGATACGCCGGCTGCGAAGCCTGGCGATGAAAAAATCAATCAGCTCATCATTTATGGCAATGACAAATGCCCCGAAAGCGTTGGCGATGAGATCGTCGTCTGCGCGCGTATGGGGGAGGCGGACCGCTATCGTATACCGACCAATTTGCGCGGCGACCCCAATGACCCGCGCAACCAAGCCATGTCCGAGCGGATTAAATCCTACGAATATGTCGCCGCTAGCGGCACAATGAGCTGTTCAGCATCGGGCTCTGGCGGTTTTACCGGCTGCGGCTTGGCGGAGATTAACAAGGCGTATGCCGAAAAGGCACAAGACCCCGGCATCACTTTTGGTCGTTTGATTGCCGCCGAGCGCGCCAAGCGTATGGCGGGCGTTGATGCCGAAGCCGCCGAAGTGGAAGCGCGTGTCGTCGAATTTGAAAAAGGCCGCGCCGAACGGGAAGCCAAGCTGCAGGCTGAGCTGGACGCGAAAGAAGCGGCCAGTGCAGAGGCCGAACCGCTTCCGCAGCCAAAAAGCTAAATTCAGCTTTTCGCTTTTTCGCCTGCGATCCAGTCCGTAATCTGCTGCTCAAGGACATCGAGCGGCACAGACCCTTGCCCGAGAACCGCATCATGGAACGCGGCCAGATCAAATTTGGGCCCCAGCTCTTGGGCCGCCTTTTTGCGCAATTCGCGGATTTTCAGTTCGCCCAATTTGTAAGCGAGCGCCTGACCCGGCCAACTGATATAGCGGTTTACCTCTGCCTCGATATTGGCGGCGGACAAAGCGCTATTGTCGGTCATGAAGGCTATGGCCTGTTGTTTGCTCCACCCCTTGGCATGAATGCCCGTGTCGACCACCAAGCGGCACGCACGCCACATTTCATAGGACAGGCGGCCCATATCTTTGGCGGGTGTGTCATATAGCCCCATCTCGATACCAAGCCGTTCGGAATACAGCCCCCAGCCTTCGGTAAATGCCGTGAAGGACGCGCCATATTTACGGAAATCGGACAAGGGCAGCTCCTGCTGCAAGGCGATCTGATGATGATGCCCCGGGACCCCTTCATGCACCGATAGCGCCGGAATTTCCCAGAACGGGCGCTGGTTCAATTTCGACGTGTTGACAAAATAGGTGCCGGATATCCCGATTTCCGGCGATCCCGGATTATAATAAGCCGTGGTCGTGCCCTCGGCAGTTTCCGCCGGAATTTCCCTTATGCCATAGGGTAGTCGGGGCAGGCGGCCGAACAGGCTGGGCATTTTGCCATCAATGATCTTGGTCACCCGCGCGACCTTCTCCATCAGCTCCTCTGGCGTCTTGGCGTAATATTGCGGGTCGGTACGCAGATGTTGGATAAAGGCTTCGCGGCTGGGATAGCCTGCCTTTTTCGCGACCTCGACCATTTCTGCCCGAATGCGCGATACTTCGCTAAGGCCAATCTGATGGATTTGCTCCGCGGTCAGGTTGGTGGTGGTCTCTTCGCGGATGCGAAAGGCGTAATAAGCCGCACCATTTGGCTGCGCTGACACGCCGGGGGCCTTAGCACAAGCGGGCTTGTAGCTTGCGGTGTACCACGCCAACTGCTTGGTCAGCGCAGGGTGTATGACGGTACTGATGGTCGCCTCCGCCTTGGCGGCGAGCGCCGCAAAGTCGCTTTCCGAAACGCCCTCGGGGCGCTTTGCTGCATAAGGGCCGTAAAAACGCGACTGGCGAATGTCGGATGTAATCAGCCCGCGCACTGTCCCTTCAAATCCCGTCAGCGTTTCGCAAGGCTGCGTAAATTTGCCTTTGATGGCGACATTGGCGACCGCAATATTTTCGTCATTGACGCGGCCATATTGTGTCAGCCGGGCATTGTAGCTTTCAAAATCCCTCTTAGTCTTGAACGGCAAGTTGCGCGACATGCTGGCGAGTTGTTGGTGCCAACTTGAATAGGTCGTGAAGTTGATGGCGCGTTGCCCGAACCGATTGCCTTCGATCGTAGACACTAATGACCGCCTTAATATGCCGGCCTCCACCTTGGATGCTGCATTCAAAGCATTTTCAGGAATGGCATCCAAGCGGGCGAGGAACTTTGCCGCATCGACGGCTCTGCGGTCCTGCGCCGCCAGCGTATAATCGCCAAGCTCATCGGCAAAGTCATTCACGCCCAGCGCGCTGGCGTAGACAGGCGCCTCTTTCAACGCCGTCGCCCAGACATCATCCACCAAAGCAGTGAGGTCCTTATTGGCGTCAGCATAAGCAGGCGCCGACAGCGCAAATAAGGATCCGGCGATTAACAGACTACGCATAAATAAGGCTTCTCCGTCACATAACCAAGTGACGATTAAAGCAGGGAAAGCCGCAATTGACCAGTGGCGATTCCGTAAGCGCGACAGGCCCAGAGGCCTGCAGCACATTTCATTCTACTCGGCGGCTTCCAATGCTTCATGGTCGGACAATGGCTGGCTGAGCCGCGTGCGCATTTCCTTCGGGCAAATCTGCCAGAATTCGCCGCGCCGGCGATCCCAATCTTCAAGGATTGATTTCGACCAAGCGCTATCGGTTTTTTCGGCATGGGCGGTGATCAGGGCCTTAAGCTCTTCTTCCCAATACGCGCTTTCAAGGCGTTGCCAAATGATGCTGTCGGGGTTCGCCATGTCGCTAAAGTCGCCTGTGGTATCGAGCACGAACGCCATGCCGCCGGTCATGCCAGCGCCAAAATTGCTACCGACTTTGCCTAAGATAACCGCCATACCGCCGGTCATATATTCAAGGCCATTGGACCCGCAGCCTTCCACCACAACATGCGCGCCGGAATTACGGACCGCAAAGCGTTCACCCGCTTGTCCTGCTGCGAACAAGCGACCAGATGTTGCGCCATAGAGCACGGTGTTGCCGATGATGCTATTTTGCTGGCTGGTCAGTGGGCTGCTGACTGTTGGGCGTATGATGATCGTCCCGCCCGACAGGCCCTTGCCGACATAATCATTGGCATCGCCAAAGACTTCGAGCGTAATCCCTTGGCACAAAAACGCGCCAAGCGATTGGCCAGCAGAACCACGCAAACGGACATGAACATGCCCTTCGGACAAGCCCTTCATGCCATATAACCGCGTGATTTCGGAGCTTAACCTTGTGCCCACAGCACGATGCGTGTTGCGAACATTATAGGTCAGCTGCATCTTTTCACGCCGTTCGAACACGGGCCGTGCATCATGGATCATCTGCGCATCAAGGCTGTCGGGCACTTCATTGCGGAAAGTCGGGATGCTGAAACGGCGTGCGCTGTCGGGTGCGTCCACCTTGGCCAAAATCGGGTTGAGGTCGAGATCGTCGAGATGCTCGGCCCCGCGGCTGACCTGCCGAAGCAGTTCGGTGCGGCCAATGACTTCATCAAGGCTGCGATAGCCCAGCTTCGCCAGTATCTCGCGCACTTCTTCGGCGATGAAGGTCATCAGGTTAATGACCTTTTCCGGTGTTCCGGTGAATTTCTTGCGTAAGGCCTCATCCTGAACGCACACGCCAACAGGGCAGGTGTTTGAGTGGCATTGCCGCACCATGATGCATCCCATGGCGACAAGGCTAAGCGTGCCGATACCAAATTCCTCTGCACCTAGGATCGCGGCGACCACAATGTCGCGCCCGGTTTTTAGGCCGCCATCGGTGCGCAATTTGACGCGGTGGCGCAGGCCGTTGAGCGTGAGCACTTGGTTCGCCTCGGACAGACCCATTTCCCATGGCGTGCCGGCATATTTGATGCTGGTTTGCGGGCTTGCACCCGTGCCACCGACATTGCCGGAGACCAAGATGACATCGGCATGCGCCTTGGCAACGCCCGCCGCAATCGTGCCAATACCCGCCGCACTGACCAGCTTCACACAGACCCGCGCACGCGGGTTGATTTGCTTCAAGTCGTAAATCAGCTGCGCCAGATCTTCGATCGAGTAAATGTCGTGATGCGGTGGCGGAGAAATCAGCGTTACACCTGGTGTCGAGTGGCGCAGTCGCGCGATCATTTCGGTCACCTTGAAGCCGGGCAATTGCCCGCCTTCACCTGGCTTTGCGCCCTGCGCGACCTTGATTTCAATTTCCTCGCAAGCGCCCAGATATTCGGCGGTGACGCCAAAGCGACCACTGGCAATCTGCTTAATTACGCTATTGGCATTGTCACCATTTTCGTAAGGCTTGAAGCGTTTGCTGTCTTCGCCGCCTTCGCCCGATACGGCCTTTGCGCCGATGCGGTTCATGGCGATGGCCAGTGTTTCATGCGCCTCTGGCGACAGCGCGCCAAGCGACATTCCGGGCGTGACAAAGCGCTTACGGATTTCGGTGATCGCCTCAACCTCGTCAATCGCGACAGGTTCTTTAGCGAAGTTGAATTCCAGCAAATCACGCAAATAAATCGGCGGAAGTTCCTTAACGCCTTGCGCAAATTGCGTGTAGGTCGAGTAGCTGTCATTCGCGACCGCGCTTTGCAGCAAATGCATCAAGCCAGCGGAATAAGCATGTTCCTCTCCGCCGTCACGTTGCTTGTAAAATCCGCCTACTGGCAGGCGGGCAATGGCGGCATCGAACGCATCATCATGACGGTCGCGGGCGTTGACATATAATGAGTGATATCCTTCGCCCGAAATTTTATTCGGCATGCCGGGGAAGAAGTCGTTGACCAACGCACGCGACAGGCCAACCGCCTCAAAATTATAGCCGCCACGGTAGCTGGAGATGACCGCAATGCCCATTTTGGACATGATCTTCAACAGTCCCTCGTTGATCGCGGTGCGGTAATTTTCAACCGCTTGCGTCAAGCTATAGCCATCGAGCAGGCCGCGACTATGCCGGTCAGCAATTACCGCTTCAGCAAGATAGGCGTTCACCGTGGTCGCGCCAACACCAATGAGTACGGCGAAATAATGCGTGTCCAAACATTCGGCGGAACGGACATTGATTGAAGAGTAACTGCGCAGGCCATTGCGGACCAAATGCGTGTGCACAGCCGCCGCTGCTAGGATCATCGCGATACCGACGCGATCCGCGCTGATATTCTCGTCGGTCAGGAACAGTTCGGATTTGCCCATGCGCACCGCGGCTACCGCTTCTTCACGGATCCGCGCGATGGCAGCTCGAAGGCCCTCTTGACCGGTCGAGATATCATAGGTGCAATCAATCTCGGCACCAAGCGGGCCAAATGCAGCCTTCAGCCTGCACCAATCGTGCCTCGTCAGGACTGGACTGTCTAGCACCAAAACATCGGCATTTTGGCTCTTCTCTTCCAAGATATTGGCAAGGTTAGAGAAGCGCGTTTTCAGGCTCATCACATGCCGTTCGCGCAAGCTGTCGATTGGCGGGTTGGTGACTTGGCTGAAATTCTGGCGGAAAAATTGGCTGATCAGCCGAGGCTTGTCGCTAATGACGGCAAGCGGTGTGTCGTCGCCCATTGACCCAATGGCTTCCTTACCATCCTCGATCATCGGCGCCAGGATCATTTCGACATCTTCCAATGTCATGCCCGCAGCGATCTGACGCTTGGTCAGTTCTGCACGCGACCATGCGGGGAGGCTGTCCTCGCCAGCGTCGGGCAGTTCGGTGATGCGGCGGAATCCGACGACCAATGCGCCATAATCCTGCTCCGCTGAGATGCGGTCCTTCAACTCGCCATCGCGGTATAATTTACCTTCATCCAAATTGACGGCAATCATTTGGCCTGGGCCAAGGCGGCCTTTTTCCAATATCGTCGTTTCGGGCAGGACAACCATTCCGGTTTCCGAGCCGATCACCAGCAAATTGTCCGACGTCCTGCTGTAGCGCAGAGGACGCAGCGCGTTGCGATCAACGCCAGCTACGGCCCATTGGCCATCGGTCATCGCCAAAGCGGCAGGGCCATCCCATGGTTCCATGACGCTGGACATATATTCATACATGGCGCGGTGGGTGGCGGGTAAATTGGGGTTCGACTGCCATGCTTCAGGGATTAGCATCAGCTTTGCCGTCGGTGCTTCCTTGCCGGACCGGACTAAGGTTTCAAACACGGCGTCCAATGCGGCAGTGTCCGATGATCCGGCTGGAATGACAGGCTTGATATCATCCGACTGCGCGCCAAAGGCGATGCTCGCCATTTTGATTTCGTGGCTCTTCATCCAATTCTGATTGCCACGAATGGTGTTAATTTCGCCATTATGCGCAAGGCCACGGAATGGCTGCGCCAACCACCATTGCGGGAAAGTGTTGGTGGAATAGCGTTGATGGAAAATCGCAACGCGACTTTCAAAACGTTCGTCTTGCAGGTCTGGATAAAATACCGACAGCGATTCTGCGAGGAACAGGCCCTTGTAGACAATCGACCGGCACGAAAGCGAGCAGATATAGAAATCGCGAATTTGCGCCGCGATGATCTTCTTTTCGATCCGGCGGCGGACCAAGTAGAGATTCTTTTCAAACTCGGTCGCGTCAACGTCATCCGGCATTGGGCCAGCGATCATGATTTGCTCAATTTCGGGCCGCGTGGCTTGCGCCTTGTCACCAATCACTGACACATCAACGGGCACCTGACGCCAACCATAAATGGTGTAGCCAGCGTCGATAATCTCTGCCTCTACAATCGTGCGGCAATTCTCTTGCGCGCTGAGGTCGGTGCGCGGCAGGAACACCATGCCAACCGCAAGCCGGTTGGGCATTGGCCGGTGGCCGCTGTCCGAAATGGCATCGTCAAAGAAGCGGACGGGCAAGTCGATATGCAGGCCTGCGCCATCACCTGTCTTACCATCGGCATCGACCGCGCCGCGATGCCAGACGGCCTTCAGCGCCTCAATCCCCGCCGCCACAACCCGCCGTGACGGCTTGCCATCGGTCGCCGCAATCAAACCAACGCCGCACGCATCGCCTTCGGACTCCGGATGATACATGCCCTCACGGGCAAGACGTTCATGTTCGGGGGTGGGGTAGAATAGGGTCATGCGGCAACCTTCTCGCGGCTTGCTTTCGATTTCAGATAATTGTGCATATGTTGCGTGACATCGCGGCCATCGCGGATTGCCCAAACGACAAGGCTTGCGCCGCGCACGATGTCGCCAATCGCAAACACCCCGTCGAGGTTGGTCATTTGCGTCGTGTGATCGACACGCACGGTGCCCCAACGGGTGACGTTCAGGTCTGGCGCGTTAAACATCACAGGTAGGTCCTCGGCTTCAAAGCCCAGTGCCGTGATCACCATATCGGCGTTCAGTGTGAAGTCGCCCTCAGGATCATTTTCCGGCGTCCGGCGGCCAGAGGCATCAGGCGCGGCAAGCCGCATCTTGGCGACATGGACGCGCTCGATTTTTCCATCGCCGTCAAAGCCCTTAGGACCCGATAGCCAGACAAACTCGACGCCTTCTTCTTCGGCATTAGTCACCTCGCGTTGTGACCCAGGCATATTTTCGCGGTCGCGGCGATATAGACATTTCACTGATTTTGCGCCTTGGCGGATGGCGGTGCGGACGCAATCCATCGCGGTATCGCCGCCACCAATCACGACTACGTCTTTGCCATGCGCATTCATCGCGCCGCTGTCAAAAGCCGGCACGGCGTCGCCAAAGCCTTTGCGGTTGGATGTTGTAAGATAATCCAGCGCTGGGACAATGCCCTCCAGCCCAATACCCGGCGTCGCAATCGCGCGCGCTTTATAGACACCGGTCGCGATCAACACCGCGTCATGTTTTGCGCGCAAATCATCCAGCGAAGCATCGCGACCCACTTCGAAATTGGCATGAAAATGGATGCCCGCATCCTCAAGCCGCTTGACGCGGCGCATGACCACGTCTTTTTCTAGCTTGAAACCGGGGATGCCATAAGTCAGCAATCCGCCCATGCGGTCATAGCGGTCGTAAACATGAACGTCATAGCCCGCGACGCGCAGATACTCTGCTGTCGTTAGCCCGCCGGGGCCAGCACCGATGATCCCCACGGACTGGCCGCGTGATGGCCCGACCTCGACAGGTTCAACCCAGCCCTGCTCCCAGGCCGTGTCGGTGATATATTTTTCGACAGAGCCAATTGTGACCGCGTCATGGCCCGAAAATTCAATAACGCAATTGCCCTCGCACAGGCGATCTTGCGGACAGATGCGGCCGCAGATTTCGGGCATAGTGCTGGTCAGGTTTGACATTTCATAGGCTTCGCGCAAACGCCCTTCGGCGGTCAGGCGCAACCAATCGGGAATGTGATTGTGCAACGGGCAATGGACCGAACAATAAGGCACACCGCATTGTGAGCAGCGCGATGCCTGATCCGCCGCTGCGGCGGGCGCATAGCGATCTGCGATTTCGGCAAAATCCTCCGCACGCAATTCGGCTTCCCGCTTGTGCGGATAAGCCTGCGGCTTCGAAACAAATTTCAGCATCGGATCTTTTGCCACAATACGCTCCTTCAGAAGCGCTGCGCGTAACGCGGCAAACAACTGCTGTCACGCAGAAAACCAACAATAGGGAAGCTTTATTGACTAAATTAACCTATTTTGAGACGATAATTTACGCACACGCAATTATATTTCAAATTAAAAGGGCCGTTTCGGAACTTAGCGCACTGTAAGCCATATCAAGGCCGCCGTTCCCGCAATGATTCGGTAATAAGCAAAGGGTGCAAAACCATATTTGCCGACAATGGCGACAAACGCCTTCACCACAACGACAGCGACCAGAAACGCCATGGTGAATCCAATGCCGATCATCCCCAGATCGTCCGCGTTCAAAAGCGCCCAGTCTTTCCACAAAGCATAGACCGTGGCCGCCATCATAGTTGGCACCGCCAAGAAGAAGGAAAATTCTGCCGCCGTTTTGCGCTCCACACCCATCATCAGGCCACCCATGATTGTCGCGCCCGAACGGCTCACACCCGGTAACATTGCCGTGCATTGAACAAGGCCGATGGACAAAGCGGTGCCAAAGGGAATTTCCTCAACCGCATGGAAACGTACTGTCTTCACCACGCGTTCCAACACAAGGATAATGATGCCGCCAACAATAAGCGCGATGGCAACAATCTCTGGCGTCTGCATCGCGGCGCGAATAGCATCATACGCCACCACACCAATCACCAAAGCAGGGGCAAAGCCCAATAGGATGTTGCGCGTGAATGCGACGGGGCCAGCCTCCCGCTTCAGTAGCCCGGTTCCTACCGCCCAAAATCTGCGCCAATATACCAATAAAACCGCCAAGATCGCGCCGAGCTGAATGGCTATTTTGAAGGCGACGGAGCTATTGTCGGTAAAGCCAACTAGCTCACCCGCCAGAATAAGGTGCCCAGTTGACGATACTGGCAAAAATTCGGTTAGCCCCTCAATAAAGCCGAGGAGCAACGCGATCATTGTATCGCTCATGCTCTGGAACCGCCGCCAAAGCGACCATGCTTACGGTAAATATTCAACCAATCTTCGGCAATGACATCTAACGGCGTCGGCACGATGCCATAGGCAGCCAGACCGTCGGTGCCTGTCACCACATTGTCGCTGCCCAGCATTTTAAGCTGGTCGTTGGTAATCGGCGCACCGGGCATCCAGCCAGTCCCCTTGGCGAGAATCTTTGCGGCGATATCGGGCACTTCAATGAATAGAGGGTCATGGCCGATAGCCTTGGCGATCCAGCGGTTCAGTCCCATCATTGAGAAGATCTCCGGTCCACCAAGTTCTAGCACGCACCCATCCTGTTTCCCCAGCGCAGCGGCAACAGCATGTGCTACATCGCCGGCATATACTGGCTGAAACTTTGTGGCCGCGCCAATAACAGGCACGACCGGCAGCATGCGGATGAGCCCGGCAAAGCGGTTGATAAACTGGTCTTCGCGACCAAACACTATCGATGGACGCAAGATGACAGCCGATGGAAACGCCGCATGAACGGCAGCTTCGCCGCCCGCTTTGCTTTGGCCATATGCGGCGTCGCTATTTGCGTTCGCGCCTATAGCAGAGATGTGGACCAAAGCGCCGACGCCTGCCTCAGCTGCGGCCTGTGCCACGATGCCTGCGCCAATATTCTGAACCGCATCCATATCGGCAAAGCTGCCGACAAGATTGACGACTGCATCGGCATCCATCACCGCGCGCTTAACGCTGGCGGGCTTGCGAATGTCTGTTTCCATCAATTGCACTTGGCCCAAATTGCCCAGCGGCTTGATATGGTTGGCGCTATTGGCGTTGCGGCTCGCAATACGCAGCCGGGCGCCTTGACTAAGCAGTGCTTGCGCGACGTAGCGGCCTAAAAACCCGCCGCCACCAAAAACCGTTATCAACTTGCCTTGCATATATGCTCCGTGATGCCGCGTTAAATCCTGCGCGCGCTTTGCACCACCGCCAAGCAGCTTTCAAGGCCGACATGTGTATGGCGCGCGCAGCAGTGACATTTAATATACCGCGCATGGCGCAGACGTTGACAATATCACCTGATCGCTTAAAGGAGCGCCCCTACCCGACGCGCGGCAAAGCCTGCGTGTCTCGTGCCCGGATGGCGGAATTGGTAGACGCACCAGCTTCAGGTGCTGGCGCTGGCAACGGCGTGGAGGTTCGAGTCCTCTTCCGGGCACCATTTTTACCCCATGTTGCGTTCTTGTTTGCAACCTTTGCCTTTCGCACTATCGAATGTCCGCGGGCCAAGTGGAACCTTTTTGCATAAGGGGGCGGTGGTGCCGGGGAATGTCTGTGTGATCCGAACAATTGCCATTTTGTATTTGAGCAGCGCAGCAGCGTCGTTGCTTGCCCAAAGCCCTGCGGATGCGAAAGCTAATAATGCGCCGCGCGCGCCGATCATAACCGACACTGAATTTGATGCGGCCATCCCTTCGTTGGATGATGCCCCATTGGAAAGCATCGAGGCTTGGCAGGCCGATCAGGAAAATCGTGAGGCAGACGGTTCTGTCGCGCAGGCTGTTGCTGAACTAGATAATGATGTGGTGGAATTACTGCTCGATCCGCCAGCGACCGACCGACTAATGGACGATTCCTTGCCGCTGATCGAAAATTTTGATGCAGAACCGCCGCCTGAGCCAACGCTGGACGCGGAGCGCGACGCGGGTGCCGTGCGCTATATCCTGCGTCTTGATGGCTTGGATGCGATGAGAACGACTGATGTGGCTCAGGACGCTGACGGCATTGCGGTTGAGGCGGCGGCCTGGAATGACGTCCGCTCGCGTTTTTATGACCTTTCGTCGCTTAAGGATAATGGCGGCCGTGCAGATAGCCGCGCGGAGATTGGCCAACGTGCACGTGCTGATCGGCAACTGTTGCTGGATATTTTGAACGGGCAGGGCTTCTTTGATGCCGATGTTCAGGTGAAGATCGAAGCGCCGGTAACCGAAGGGGGGGCAGTCAATGTCGTCCTGACGGTATTGCCCGGTCGCCGTTATCATTTGGGACCTATCGCTTTTGTAGCCCCAGCGGTGCAGCCTTCTGATCTTATCAGCGGTAACTTCGCACCAAAAACGGGTGATGCAATCGTTGCCGATGTGATTTTGGCGGCCGAGGCAAACATCTCTGTCGCATTGCCGCAAAATGGCTATCCCTTCGCCAATGTCGGCCAACGCGACATATTGTTGGATAGCAGCGCGGGAACGGGCGAATATACCTTGCCAATTGACCCCGGCGTACGGAGTTATTTCGGGCAATTGCGTACCGAAGGCACCGCAACATTTGACGCAGGCCATATCGCAATATTGCGACGTTTTAAAACCGGTGACCTCTACGACAGCCGCAAAGTGGATGACCTGCGCGCCGCGTTGATTGCCACAGGATTGCTTTCTACTGTTTCGGTCGAAGCCGTTCCGAGTGAAGGCGTGGCACCAGACGGAACGTCTTATGCCGATTTGCGCGTCCGGCAAGAGGCCGCACCGCCGCGCAGTTTGGCGGCAAGTGCTGGCTATGGGACGGGGCAAGGCTTTCGTGCGGAGGGTAGTTGGACGCACCGAAATCTGTTTCCTCCCGAAGGCGCATTGCGCGTGGCAACATTGCTTGGCACGCAAGAGCAGGCAGCAAGTGTTGTGTTTGACCGGGGCAATGCCGGACGGCGCGACCGCAATATTGAGATATCCTTGTCGGCACTACACAGCAATTATGATGCGTTTGAGGCCTATACTGGTCGGTTGGCAGTTACGATGGCGCTGGTTTCGACCCCAATTTGGCAAAAGAAATTCACCTGGTCGATCGGGGCGGAAATCTTGGGTACGTCCGAAGATGCCTTTGAATTGGCACGCGGCGTTCGCGACCGGCAGATATATTATGTAGCGGCTTTGCCGGGGCAGATCGGCTTTGATCGGTCGAATGATCTGCTGGATCCCGTAATGGGCTATCGTGTGAATTTACGCATATCGCCTGAGGCATCTTTAGGCACGGGCAAACAATTTTATGCGCGCGCCATATTGGATGGATCTTATTATTTTCCGGTGAAGGACAATATTGTGGTGGCAGCACGCGCCCGCGTTGGAACCATATCAGGCAGTTCACGGGATAACCTAGCGCCATCACGCCGTCTTTACGGGGGTGGTGGCGGCTCTGTCCGGGGTTTTGGGTATCAGCGTCTTGGACCATTGGATCCGAACAATGATCCGATCGGCGGACGCAGCGTGAACGAATTTGCGCTGGAGGGGCGCTATCGCTTTGGAAACTTCGGCGTTGTCGGCTTTGTCGACGCGGGACAAGCCTATGAATCGAGCATCCCCAAATTTGACGACTGGCGCGTTGGTGCGGGTATTGGTGGCCGTTTCTACACCAATTTTGGGCCCATCCGGCTTGACCTTGCAACGCCCTTGAATCGCAGGCCGGGTGACTCCCGCTTTAGCGTGTATGTATCGATTGGGCAGGCATTTTAATGGTGTGGCGGCGGGTCGCCATTTGTGTAGCTGCTGTCGCGGCGCTGCTGCTGGTCCTATTGGCTGGCGCCATGGTTTGGTTGGATAGTCCCTCCGGACGCAATTTTGCCGCACGGCAAATTGCTGCCTTTGAATTTGAAAATGGCCTCAATATCCGCATCGGGAAAATTGACGGGTCGATTTATGGCGATGCGACACTTTCCGATGTCCGCTTTCTTGACCCCAAGGGCGAATTTGCCCGTGCCCCCGCAATCCGTCTCGACTGGAACCCATTATCCTTTTTTAGCCGCGGCATTGCGATCCATGCCCTGACGGCGAAAGAGTTGCAGATAGCGCGCTTACCTGCGTTTCGTGCGGTCCCTGACCGTGGCGACCCGCTGCTCGCTGATCTTGATATACACATCCAACGGTTGCAGGTAGACCGCATCGTCTTTGCCAAGGCCATTACGGGTGAAGAACACATCGCTTCATTGTCCGGCAAGTTACAGATTGCCGATAGGCGTGCGATTATCGACGCGACCACTGGCAGCCTGCGGGGTGACCGCATCATTTTGAAACTTGATGCCGTGCCCGAAAATAATCGCTTTGATATCGATGTGAAGTTCGATGCACCGGCCAAGGGTTTGTTCGCTGGGTTGGCGGGTCGCGAAGTCTCGATGAAGGCGAATTTGAGTGGTCGCGGTGACTGGCGCAAATGGGATGGCGCATTGACTGCGCAATTGGCGTCTGCCGACATTGCGGACCTTGCGCTGACGGCGCGTGAAGGGACTTTTGCGTTGAAGGGCGCTGCTGCGCCTAACAAAGTCTTGGCCGACAGTTTGCTGATGCGGGCGTTATCGCCGGTTGCCATTGTAGATATCGCGGCGACTTTTGCTGATCGCGTTGCGAAGATTAGGGGTAATGTCCGTTCTGCCGCAGCGGAGGTTGACGTCGCCGGTGTCGCCGATTTGGGCGAAGGCAGCTTTGAGGACTTCGCGCTGGATTTCCGCATTCTTCGCCCTGGCATCATTGGGTCAAATGTTAGTGGCGCAAATATTCGCGGCAAGGCAATGCTCAATGGCGCTTTTGTGGGTCCTACTGTCGCCTATTCCGCTAATACAGGTCGGTTGGCGTTTGATACCACAGCATTTGAGGACGTGACCGTCACCGGCGAAATGCAAGGAAAGGCAGATCGCTTCATTATCCCTGTTAACGCTAAAGCGCGCCGGGTCACGGGTATCAACCAAGTCGCTGGCGGCTTGCTGACCAATGTTCGCGTCAATGGCGATCTTGTCATCTCTGATGGGCGACTGCTCTCCGACAATTTGACTATCCGTTCCGACCGGATCAACGCAAAGGCGTTGCTGGTCGGGGACATCAACAAGGGCGTTTACAGCACGGCGTTAAACGGAAAGCTGGATGGTTTTCAGGTCAACTCGGTCGGCCTATTCAATGTGGTGGCCGATGTCGATATCGAAACAAAGCGTGGTCGCGGCTATGCTTTGGTCGGCACCGTAAAGGCGCGTTCAACGCGGCTATTCAGCCCAGGTTTCCAAAATTTCCTTGGCGGCCAAATGTTCGTCAATGCCGGCATCCGTTATGGCAATAATGGCATTTTGCAGATTACCCGCGCTAGTTTGGTGTCGCCCTTATTTCGGCTCAACAGCGGCGACGGCACTTATGTGTCCAACGGCGGACGCGTCCTGTTCAATGGTCAAGGTTATTCCAACCAATATGGCCCTATTCAGTTAGGCATGACGGGTACATTCGAGCATCCAGAATATCGCATTACGGCAACCAATCCCGGGCTCGGCATCGGTATGTCGAATGTCGTTGGCATCGTGACGCGCAGCCCGCGCGGCTATACCATCGCGATGACGGGTGCGACCGATTATGGCCTGATCAGTGGCGATATCGACGTGCTGTCAGCCAATGGCCCGCTGACGATTGACATCCTGCGCGGTAACTTTGGAGGCATCAGCGTGACGGGCCGTATCCAACAGGCCGCATCAGGACCCTTTGTGGGGACATTGATGGGTACAGGTTCAGGCTTTGACGGAACCATCGCGTTGTCGGCGCAAGGCGCGTTTCAGCGTGCTGTAATCGATGCCACCGCATTCAATGCGGCGCTTTCCGGCGCGCAAAAAATCGCGATCGGGCGTGGAATGATGAACGCCGACATCATATTATATGATAGCCCGCAGGTCATGGCCGAGGTGCAAGTTGAAAGTGCATTGGTGCATGACATCTCGATCGCCGCAGCGCGCGTGAAGGTGAATTACAGGGCAGGTTCCGGCACGGCGCAAGTGCTAGCCGAAGGTCGAAACGAGGTGCCTTTTCGCTTAGCTGCCAATGCCGACTTCACGCCGCAATTGTGGCGGATTGCCGCTAAGGGCCGCGCCAATAGTGTCAATTTCTCGACCGATGGCGCTTTGCGCATTGTTCCGCGCCGGAACAGTTTTGATGTTTTGCCGAGCAATATCAATGTCGCCGATGGCAACTTGCGCATTGCGGGCAGCTATGGCGACGCCCTTGTCGTTCAAGCGCGCATCGACAAGGTCGATATTGCTGTACTCGACCCCTTCTTACCTGGCCTTGGACTTGGCGGGCGGGCTAGCGGCAGTTTGGATTGGTCTCAGTCGTCGTTGTCAGCGTTCCCAAATGCAAACATGCGGCTGGAGATAAGTCGCTTTGTCCGGGTAAATTTGGGGTCGCGATCACAGCCGGTGGATATCAGCATGATCGGAAGACTGTTGCCCACAGGCGGTAACGCAGGTTTTGTCATCCGGCGTCGGGGTGCGGCGGTGGGCCGACTTCAGATTGACTTGACAGCTTTGTCGACCGAAAATGCACACTGGACCGAACGGTTGCTGGCTGCCCCTTTATCCGGTGGCATTCGTTATAATGGACCTGCCGATATATTGTTTTCCTTGGCTGGGCTTGCGGATCAAAGCCTGACTGGCAATATCGGCGTTGCCGCCGATTTCTCAGGTAAGTTGCAGGCCCCGATTTTGTCCGGCGTCGTACGCGCCAATGATCTTGTGTATGAAAATGATAGCTATGGCACGCGATTGACCAATCTGCGTGTGCGGGGCGTATTCACAAATGACCAATTGGACGTGACGGAGCTAAGTGCAAAAGCGGGCGATGGCACCGTTACGGGCAAAGGCATCGTCAACTTAAGTGCAGCTAAAGGCTTCCCTGTGCAGCTAAACCTTGACCTTGATCGCGCCCGCGTTGCGCGCAGCGAATTGATTTCGACAACCGCGACTGGCCAGGTCAGCGTCACCAAAACGCCCGATGGTCAAGCGCTGGTCAGCGGCACATTGCGCCTGCCAGAAACGCGGTTCAAGATTATCAGGCAAGGCGCGGCCAAAGTGGCAACCCTAACTGGCCTGCGCCGCAAGGCGCCGACGGGCCGGTCGCGTGTGTCCGGCGATGCCGATGCGATCAGAAGCCTTCCAAGCAATTGGAAACTCGACATCAGGCTGGACGCGCCGGACGAATTATATGTGAGCGGTATGGGGCTGGAGTCCGAATGGGGCGCGAATTTGCGGATCACAGGGACCAGCGACGCGCCGTTGATTTCGGGTGATATGCAACTTGTGCGTGGGACTTTGGGCTTTGCCGGTCGATCCTTTGAACTGGAAAGTGGACGCATCTCCTTCAATAGCGGACCTGCAAGCAATCCATCCATCCGCGTGACGGCCGCAAGCGAAGTGGATGGAACAACTGTGCGCGTTAATATTGCCGGCACTGGGCAAAATCCTGCGATTAGCTTTAGCTCAACCCCTGCCTTGCCGCAGGATGAAATCATGGCGCGGATCTTATTCGGTAACTCCATCGCTGAATTGTCGGCCATTCAGGCGGTCCAGCTTGCCGGGTCACTCAACAGCTTGCGCGGCGGATCGGGTGGAGTAAATCCGCTGGCTGTACTGCAATCGGCGACGGGTCTTGACCGCTTGCGCCTGCTGAATGCGGACGCGAATAGCGGGCGCGAAATGGCGGTTGCCTTTGGCCAGTATATAACCAATGACGTCTATGTTGAAATCGTCACAGACGCCCGCGGTTATACCGCGACGCAGTTGGAAATCAGCCTGACCCGTGCGCTTTCAGTTCTGAGCCAGATTGGTACAAGCGGAACATCGAACGTTAATATTCGCTATAAAAAGGATTATTGATGCGCAGCCTCCTGCCTTTGCTAACACTGGTGATATCTTCCTTGCTAGCGGCGGGGTGTCAGCAGGACTTTAACAGCCAATATGCGGAGACAGAGCGCAAGGTGAGAGCGACAGAAGCAAAAATCGATTCTGAAATGGCAAAAGAAGCCGAGCGCCAGCCTCATCAAAATGGCAAATCGGACTAATGCCCTTGCTTTTGGGACAACGCCCCCTTCACTTTCTGTGTAACCGGTCCTAACAGATAAACATGTGGCATCTCCATCAATATCCGCTCTGTCCCTTTTCGCGTAAAGTACGTCTGCTGCTTGGCGAAAAAGGCGTGCCATATAGCTTGGTACGGGAGAATCCGTGGGAGCAACGCGACGAATTTGTGCACATGAACCCGGCGGGCCGCACGCCCGTGATGCGCGATTCCGAACGTAATATTACTTTGTCCGATTCGGTGGCGATTTCGGAATATATTGACGAAACCGTCCCCACCAACCCGATGATCAGCGGCACTGCGCAATATCGCGCCGAAATTCGTCGTCTCGTATCTTGGTTCGACGAACAATTTTATGGCGATGTGACGCAACCGCTTTTGCATGAACGCATGAAGAAACGACTGATTGATCGTCAGCCGCCAGAAGCCAAAATATTACGAGAAGCGATGAAGTTGGCCAACGGGCATCTCGACTATATTGACTATCTCATCGACCACCGTGCGTGGTTGGCGGGATCAACAATGACGATGGCTGATCTGGCGGCAGCGGCGCAGATTTCGGTAGCTGACTATCTTGGCGGCATCGATTGGAATGGGCATGAACAGACCAAGGCGTGGTACGCCATGTTTAAATCGCGTCCCAGTTTTCGGCCCTTATTGTCCGAACGGATGGAAGTCATCGCACCTCCCAAGCATTATGAGCATGTCGATTTTTAAGTCGCGAAAGCGTCTTATTTCCAATCTGCTTTCTGCCCGCGTTGCGTATTGATATCGCCAAATTGGATATACCAACAGTTGGTATACTAATCGCTAGCAGTTGCCATAGAGACCGTTCGCGGCGCAATTGTCCATGTCGACCACTGGACCGGTCGGCCGGACCTCCGCTGTCATGACATCCCAGCGCAGCGGAGGTCCATCCTTGGGGAAGCAATATGGTGTCGATTGTTTCCACAGTCGCATATCTCGGTTTGGAAGCCCGCAGCGTTGAAGTGCAATGCCAAGTTGCACCAGGGATGGTCGGCTTCGCGGTTGTAGGTCTTCCAGATAAGGCAGTCGCCGAAAGCCGTGAGCGGGTTCGCGCCGCAATCTCTGCGCTAGGCTTGGCTTTGCCGCCCAAGCGGATCACCATCAATCTTTCACCCGCTGACCTACCCAAAGAGGGTTCACATTATGACTTGCCAATTGCGTTGGCTCTACTTGGCGCAATGGGGCTGGTGGATGCGGAGGCGCTGTCACAATTTGTGGTGGTCGGTGAGCTTGGTTTGGATGGCCGGGTGGCGGCCTCACCTGGTGTGCTTTTGGCGGCGCTGCATGCCTCGTCTCGCGGACTCGGGTTAATCTGTCCGGCGATGCAAGGGTCAGAAGCAGCTTGGGCTGGTGAAATCGAGGTTGTGGCTGCACCCGATTTGCTTGGCTTACTGAACCATCTGAAAGGGCAATCCTTGCTACGTCCGCCTGAGCCAGGTGTCGCCGAACCGCGCCAAACGGGCCCTGATCTGAAAATGGTAAAAGGGCAGGAGACCGCAAAGCGCGCGCTGGAGATTGCTGCTGCTGGGGGGCACAATTTGGCGATGGTTGGCCCTCCGGGCGCGGGTAAGTCTCTATTGGCGTCCTGCATGCCGGGTATCTTGCCAGAACTTTCGCCTGCTGAGGCATTGGAAGTGTCCATGATTGCATCCGTTGCCGGATCTTTGGACGGTGGCCGTTTGTTGCGCACACGTCCGTTCCGTGCACCGCATCATAGCGCGTCCATGCCAGCCTTGGTCGGGGGCGGTTTGCGCATTCGTCCGGGCGAAGTCAGCCTGGCGCATCTCGGGGTCCTGTTCCTCGACGAACTGCCCGAGTTTCAACGCGGCGTACTCGACAGTTTGCGACAGCCTTTGGAAACCGGTGAAGTCAGCGTCGCACGGGCCAGCAGCCATGTGACCTTTCCCGCGAACGTCCAATTGGTCGCTGCGATGAACCCCTGCCGCTGCGGGCATCTGGGCGATGCGGCTTTGGCGTGTAGCCGGGCACCGCGCTGTGCTGCGGACTATCAGGCGAAGATATCGGGGCCATTACTTGATCGGATCGACCTGCATGTAGATGTGCAGGCCGTGCGCGCCGCAGACTTGGTCCTTCCGCCCCCTGCTGAAGGTTCCGCTGAGGTCGCGGCGCGGGTCCATGCCGCGCGCGTTCTACAAAGCGCACGGTTACAAGGCACTGGCCTGCGGACCAATGCAGATCTCGATGGTGATGCACTCGCGGCTTTCGCCACGCCAGACGTTGCGGGGCAGAGTTTGCTATCTCAAGCGGCTGAGGCCATGCGTCTTTCGGCGCGCGGCTACACACGCATATTGCGGGTTGCCCGCACCATCGCCGATTTAGCAAGCGCCGCTGAAGTTAGTCGTATCCACATTGCAGAGGCGCTGAGTTACCGACGGCAACCCCCGCGTAACTGAGTAGCCATGCCAGATGCGTTTTGCATTCATGATCAGTGATGAAAAGGGCGCCTAAGGCCAGTTGGTGCGGATGGCGGGACTCGAACCCGCACGCCCTTTCGGACAACAGATTTTAAGTCTGTAGCGTCTACCATTCCGCCACATCCGCTTAGCCATGCGCAGACAGCATTACGCCCGCAGGGTCAAGTGCCTTTACACAAACGAGTTATTTGTTGAGGCTTTCGCGGACTTCTTTGCCCGGTTTGAAATAGGGTACGCGCTTCGATGGCACATCGACCGATGCACCAGTGCGTGGGTTGCGGCCCTTGCGTGGACTGCGGTCGCGGGTCGAAAAGGCTCCAAAGCCGCGTAATTCAACGCGTCCACCGTCGGAAAGGCGTTGAATGATCTGGTCAAAAAACAGGTCGACGATCTTTTCGATTTCCTCTGTTTTGAGCTCCGGATTTTCGGCCTCAAGCTTTTTGATTAACTCGGAACGGATCATATTATGTCCCTCTCTTACGGTTATCTCATAGGACGCTACGCGCTTATCAGATTTCGCTTTACAACGCTTTACAATAATCATGCACGCTGGCAGAAAATTTTCATTATTACAACGGTCTTGCAAATGTTTCGTGCCAAAGGCAGCAAAAAACCCGCTCCTCATGCAAGGAGCGGGTTTCTATTCCGCTATTTCGGATGTCGTTTTTAGCCGAAGCTTATTTCTTCACGCCCTTGAGTGCTTCACCCAAGATGTCGCCAAGCGATGCGCCGGAATCCGACGAACCATATTGCTCAACAGCTTGCTTTTCTTCCGCGAGCTGAAGCGCCTTGACTGAGAAGTTTGGCTTTTTCGAGCGGTCGAAACCGGTGACCATGGCATCAAACTTCTGACCAACCTGGAAGCGATCCGGACGCTGCTCGTCACGGTCACGGCCAAGGTCGGCGCGTTTGATAAAGCCAGTTGCGCCGTCTTCGCCCGCTTGCACTTCAAGTCCGCCATCGCGCACTTCAAGAACGGTCACTGTGGTGGTTCCACCCTTCTTCAAGCCGCTTACCGAAGCAGCGCCGGCTGCTGATGGGGCACCCTTTTCAAGCTGCTTGATACCAAGCGAAATGCGCTCTTTCTCGGCGTCGATGTCAAGAACGATTGCCTTAACGGTTTCGCCCTTGCGGTGAAGGTGCAAAGCTTCTTCGCCTGTGATGCCCCATGCGATGTCTGACATGTGGACCATGCCGTCAACGTCGCCGTCGAGACCAATGAACAGACCAAATTCGGTCGCGTTCTTGACTTCACCTTCAACAGTGGAGCCAACTGGGAACTTGTCTGCGAACGATGCCCATGGATTGTCGTGCGCTTGCTTGAGACCAAGCGAAATACGACGCTTTTCCATATCGATGTCGAGAACGACAACATCGACTTCTTGTGAAGTCGAAACGATCTTGCCAGGGTGAACGTTCTTCTTTGTCCATGACATTTCCGAAACGTGAACCAAGCCTTCGATACCGGCTTCGAGTTCGATGAACGCACCGTACTCGGTGATGTTCGTGACTGCACCCTTGAGCTTTGTGCCCACTGGGTACTTGGCAACTGCTGCATCCCAAGGATCGCTTTCCAACTGCTTCATGCCAAGGCTGATGCGCTGTGTGTCCTTGTTGATACGGACGATCTGAACCTTGACGGTGTCACCAATGTTGATGACTTCGCTTGGGTGGTTGATACGCTTGTAGCTGATGTCGGTGACGTGCAGCAGGCCATCGATGCCGCCCAGATCGACGAACGCACCGTAATCGGTGATGTTCTTGACAACGCCATCGATGATCTGACCTTCGGCGAGGTTCTGGATGAGGCCCGTGCGCTGCTCTGCGCGCGTTTCTTCCAATATGGCGCGACGCGATACAACGATGTTGCCACGCTTGCGGTCCATTTTGAGGATGACGAAAGGCTGGGCGATGTCCATCAATGGCGCAACGTCACGGACGGGGCGGACGTCAACCTGGCTGCCGGGCAAGAATGCCACTGCGCCGCCAAGATCAACGGTGAAACCACCCTTCACGCGGCCGAAGATTACGCCGTCAACGCGGTTACCAGCGTCGAATTCGCCTTCAAGCACGTCCCAAGCGGCTTCGCGACGGGCGCGATCGCGGCTCAACATGGCTTCGCCGTTCATATTTTCTACGCGGTCAACGAAGACTTCGACTTCGTCGCCAACCTTGAGGTCGGCTTTCTGGCCGGGCATAGCGAATTCACGCAGCGCCACACGGCCTTCGGATTTGAGACCCACATCGATGACAGCATGGTCATTGTCGATTGCGGTTACGGTGCCCTTTACGACACGGCCTTCAAAGCCTGCGTCTGCGCCACCAAGTGATTCGTCGAGAAGTGCCGCGAAATCGTCGCGGGTCGGGTTTGGCGAAGTTGCCATAGGTTAGAGTGTCCTTACGTACATTTTGTCCGGCCAGTCGGTTGGTTCCGACGGTCTTTGACCAGAGTTGCCCTGATGCCCGAATAGCAGCAAGGCGTTCAAATACGGCGTATATCGAGCGAAATACCTACGTCATGCTGAACTATTTTCAGCATCCATCCATCAACTTAGACCAATGGTCAGTGAAGCGAAATGGACCCTGAACCAAGTTCAGGGTGACGGTGTGTTCTATCGATACACTCCGGTCACTTAGCTCTTGCGAAGTCGAGACTCCACCAAAGCGATCGCGGCTTGAACGGCGTCGCCTATAGTCAAATCGCCGGTATCAAGCAATAGCGCGTCTTCGGCGGGTTTTAACGGCGCGTCAGCGCGTCCCATATCGCGCGCATCACGGGTGTGGATGTCGACAATGATATTCGCAAGATCAACATTCATGCCCCGCCGCTGCATTTCATCATATCGTCGCCGTGCGCGGACCTCCGCAGGCGCCGTGACGAACAGCTTCACTTCCGCATGAGGGGCGATGACCGTCCCAATGTCGCGCCCGTCGAGTAACGCGCCGCTGGGCTGGTTCGCAAATTCCACTTGTCGTTTGTTGAGTGCCGCGCGCACCTCGGGGTGGGTCGATACGCGACTTGCTAACCCGCCAACTTCCTCA
>CAIPUN010000084.1 GCA_903868245.1 uncultured Sphingomonadales bacterium
GGGTTCAGGGGCTCCATGCAATTGAAGTGCAAGAAAAGAGGACGGGTCAGCCCTGATGAATACCAACAACAGGCAGCAGCAGAACAACAATCGTCGGCGCGGTCGCAACAATAACAACAACCGGCAGCAAAATAACAATCGTAGCGGTTTTGACTATCAGAACCAGATTGATAACCGTGCGCGCGGCAACGCAGCGCAGATGTTAGAAAAATATAAAAAGCTGGCACAAGATGCGCAGTTCAATGGTGACCGCGTGAACGCGGAATATCACCTTCAATTTGCCGACCATTACTTCCGCGTACTCGCCGATTTCCGCAGCCGCCAAGAAGCGCGTCAGGAACAGCAAGGCGAACGCCGCCCTCGTGACGATGCGCGCGACGATAGTCGCGATGATCGCGATGATTGGCAGAATGATAACCGCACGCCGAATTATGATCGCTCGCCCAATTACGAAGATCAGCCCGCATCAGGTAATGACGATGCGGAAGACGCTTCTGATGAGGAATCGAACGACATAGAACCGCGCGAGCAACAGCGTGATATGCGCACCCGCCGCCCTGAACGTAGCGAGCGCCCGGCAAATAGCCGGAATGCTAATCGCGGCCCACGCCGGCATCACAGTGAAGACGTGGATGACGCCCCAGCAGGTCTCGATCTTGCGGTCTTGCCGCCATCAATTGCTATATCGTCCGATGAAGATAATGCCGCTGAAAGGCCAGCGCGCCAGCCCCGTGCCCGCCGCGCTAAAGCTGCGCATGATGAAGATATTGCTGCCGCCGAATAATTAAGGCGATATAGCTTTTTGGGAACATAAAATTGGTGCCGGATTGGTTTCCGGCACTTTCATGCCTCTGGCAAGGGCCTTGGCTTGTGGTTTTCGTCTAACGCGACGAAGGTGAATAGCCCTTCGGTGACCTTCACTTCTTGCTGGCCACGCTCGCGTGTGGCGATTACCTCGATACGGATACCCATCGACGTACGCCCGCGATGCTCAAGGGTTGCATAGACCGAGATAATGTCGCGCAACAATATCGGCGCAATAAACTCCATCTTTTCGATTGCGACGGTTGCACAGGCGCCCTGTGCAATACGGCCCGCAAGTATGCCGCCTGCATAATCCATCATGCCAAGCACCCAGCCACCAAAGATGTGGCCATTGGCGTTGATATCGGCTGGCCCCGGAACGACGCGTAATACCGGGTCATTCCGCTTTGGAAGATTTCGAATATTCTCGGTCACCGGTCGACTTCATCTTCAAATGGATCGTCAATGGCTTCATCATGGCCCGATCCGCTGGACAAAAAAACCAATCCCATAAGCGCCGCCGTGAGCATGATTGCGCCAACAATCGCACCCGTAGTCGCGATGTAGAAGTGAATGGAAACCACACCATTCTGCCACCAGAATGCCCCCAATGCGATGGCGGTCACAAGCAATGTGACGCCAAACATCCAGCGCATGAGGCGCCAGTATCGCTGCCACGCGAAGTTAGCATATTCGGGATCATCGAGGCGCGAGGGACGAGTCATAACTTTATAAGGCCGCCTTATGCGATAAGTTCCATCAGGGGCAAGGATATAGGCAGAGAATTGATGATGATTTCTGCAACATTAGCCAAGATGGTGGCCCAGACCGTGAATGTACCTGCCATTACCGTTGCGTGTGACACGGCTATTTTGCCCGCGCTATCGATAAAGTCAAAACCGAAGCCGCCGTCCGTATATATGGTGGTGGTTGCGAAGTCCCCATCCCCTTGGCGGGCTAGGCGGCTAAGGCTGTTGGTTACTGGCGGGTGGTTGCTGGCGGTGCCATGATGTTGTTGGCAGGATCATAAACAGGTTTTGGCGCATATTTCATGTTCCAGTCCGCCAAATCCCGTTCATATTTTGCATAAGCCTCGTAGAAATTGACAAATACATTGTCGATATCGGCGAGGCTGCCCATGGCATATTCGGGCAAGGCTTCTTTGGGAACCTGATTGGCCTCTTGCAGCTTGCGTAACGCCATATCGCAATATTGCGCGCGCACGGGCGGTAGTGCGAAATAATTGTACAAATCCGTCATCCGCGTGTCGCGAATGCGTAGGCCATTCTGCTTTGGATAACGCGCCACATATTCGCGATCGACCGATTTACTGGTTTTCGACAGCAGTACCTTATGGATGACAATGAATTTATTATACTCAGTCGCGATCTGTCCCCACACTGGGCCCTGACAATTGAGCGCTGCGACATTGAGCGCAGAACGGAAATGCCAAATCTGCTCATCACGGCTTAACCCGCGATTGGGCGTTACGCGAACGCCATCAACACCGATAGGAGGCAGGGTCATCGATAATGCAGCGCCGCCCGGTGGTAATGGCATGGCAGGAGTAGTCGGCGGCGGAAGCTGAACTGGGACAGGCGCGACCTTTACGGGCGGTGGCGCACATGCGGCTACAGCCGTGATAAGGATGAGTGCGGCTAGATTTTTGATGCCCGGGCGCATTATGTAGTCTCCTAAATTCTGAGCCTAATTCCAACGAGATTTTGCGCGAAAAGAAAAGCCTTGTTCGACCAAATCCCTAAGAAAAATGGCCCAGTGGTTTACCACCGGGCCATTTGTTTCTGTTCAAGCTGATCCGCCAAAGATTATTCGCGGTTACCCAGGAAGCTCAGCAAGAATTGGAACATATTGATAAAGTCGAGATAGAGCGTCAGCGCAGCCATGACAGCAGCTTTACCGATCATTTCTGGACCCTGAAGGTAGAAATACTCGTTCTTGATACGCTGCGTATCATAAGCTGTAAGGCCGGCGAAGATCAACACACCAGCGCAGCTAATTACCCAACCCAAAGTGTCAGAACCCAAGAAGATGTTCACAATGGATGCCACGATCAAACCGACCATACCCATTACGAGGAAGCTTCCCCAACCGCTCATATCCTTCTTCGTTGTGTAGGCCCAAAGGCTGAGACCAGCAAAAGCCGCCGATGTTGCAAAGAATGTTTGTGCGATGGATTCACCGGTGAACATCATAAAGATACGCGCCAACGAAAGGCCCATCAGGACCGCAAAGCCCCAGAACATTGCCTGCAGAGTTGCGGCTGAAAACTTGCCCTGCCCAAAGCTCATCACCATCACAACCATCAAAGGTGACAAAATGATGACCCAGCTCATCAAGCTTGGGTTAAGCATCAGATTTTGTGCAAGCTCGGTCTGTGCAAACAGCATCGCGACGATGCCAGTCAGCAATACCCCCGACGCCATATAATTATAAACCTTGAGCATGTGCGAACGCAGACCGGCGTCAAAAGCGACGTCGCCGGCGCGTGAGCCGACACCTGCAAGACTTGACTGGGTCCCGGTTACCCGTGGATCGGACCACTGTGCCATGACTTATTTCTCCTCATAACACGGCAATATAGCCGCATGCCAACTATATTGGATGAAATCGTTCCAGATTCAAGCGAAACACGACATGTAACGTAGCGTTTTTTGCAAATGCTAACGGATAGGACGTCTGCAACCAGCCGCACGGATTCCCAATACTGTAATTCCGCACCCAAGTTCCTCGCCAAGCCTATCGTAAATCGGGTTGCACCGCTTGGCTGTTCTGCTAGCCATGACACTACACCGTGCAAACAGCCTAATCGGGAGAGTGATGTGAGTGTGACGGCCGAAGGTAAAAATAACAACGCCGTTGTTGAAAAACACGATGCACCATTGCCCGAGGCAAGCAGCTACAGTTGGTATGTGCTTGTGGTACTGGTTGTCGTTTACATCCTCAACTTCATTGACCGTCAAATCCTCAGCATCTTGGCGGTTGATATCAAGGCTGATCTTGGCCTGACCGATGCAGACATGGGCTTTTTGGGCGGCGCGGCCTTTGCGGTTTTTTACGCCTTGTTCGGCATTCCTCTCGGGCGGCTTGCGGACAATTGGAGCAGGGTTAAGCTACTGTCGATCGGTCTTGCTCTATGGTCGATCATGACTGCTTTATCAGGCTTTGCGCGCAATCAAGCCGAATTGACTATCGCCCGCATGGGCGTCGGCGTCGGCGAAGCGACGGCAAGTCCGACGGCTTATTCCTTGATTTCCGATTATTTCCCGAAGCGGCAGCGCGCAACCGCGCTCGCTATTTATTCCTCCGGCCTGTATATCGGCGGCGGCGTGTCGTTGTTCATTGGCGCGCTCATCGTCCAAGGCTGGAATGAAGCCTATCCGCAAGGTGGTCCACTTGGCCTTGTCGGCTGGCAAGCGGCGTTTCTCGCCGTTGGCCTCCCCGGCGTCATGGTAGGATTATGGGTCGCAAGCCTGCGCGAACCTGCTCGCGGTGCGATGGATGGTTTGGCGACGCCTGCCCACCCTGCTCCCTTCCGTGCGTTTGTGAGCGACCTGTCGATGATCGTTCCGCCCTTTACGCTGCTGGGCGCATGGCAGCGCGGACCCGCTGCCTTAGCCATCAATGTCGCAACGGGCGCAGCGATTGCGGCCTTTGCTTATTGGATGATTCAACTCACAGGCAATTTGCCACAGTGGTCCGCCGTCGGCTTTGGCTATTACGCCGTCTTCTCATGGGCATCGACGCTTCGCGCCAAGGACCCAGCTACATTCCGCCTGATTTGGGGCACGCCTGCCTTTATCTGCACAACCATCGGCTATGGCCTTGTCGCTTTGGCGGCATATGCCCTTGCGTTCTGGTCTGCGCCATATGCAGAAATTGTACTCGGCTTACCAAAGCAGGAACTGGCGTTCATCCTTGGCGCGAATGGCGCAGTCAGCGGCTTTTTGGGCGTAATTCTAGGTGGCCGCGTGGCAGATGCCCTGCGCACCAAAAATCCCGCCGGCCGTATTCTTGTGGTTATTCTCGGCGTTCTCGGCCCGATCATTCCCATCGCTATTGGCTATACCACTAACAATGCAATCCTGTTCTACGTCATGAACTTCTTAGCCGGGATGCTTGGTGCAACGGCACTTGGCGCAGCAGCAGCGACAACGCAGGATCTCGTCTTACCCCGTATGCGCGGCACGGCAACCGCTGCCTTCTTCCTTGGCACTACCCTCGTTGGCTTGTCGTTCGGTCCGTATATGGTCGGACAGATTTCCGACCTTGCTGGAACGATGGTCGATGGCAAGCTGGTTGGCGATTTGCGCGCGGGCATCCTGTCGCTCATTGCCGTTGCACCTATTGCGCTGGCCTTGTTGATCGCCGCCTATCGCACCGTGCCAAAAGCTGAGCAGACAATCGTCGAGCGTGCGCGCGATGCAGGAGAAACAGTTTAATCAACCGATTAAATTCGGCTTGACGTCCGCGTCAAGTTACTGTCATTGATGCAAGCAGAAACCGCCGGACATTTTTGCAGGGGATTTTTCCATGTCACTCGATAGCATTCCACGCACCGCCTACAATGAAGATCATGAGGCCTTCCGTCAGTCGGTGCGCCAATTTCTGCAAAAGGAAGTCGCGCCGCACGCAAAGCAATGGCAGGAAGAGGGCATTGTCCCCAAATCCATTTGGCCGAAGGCTGGCGAAGTCGGCATGCTCTGCCCCACCGTTCCTGTGGAATATGGCGGCCTTGGCCTCGACTTCGGCTATAATGCCATTGTCGATGAAGAGTCGGCTTATTATGGCGGCGTAGCCACAGGCTTCTCGCTGCAGTCCGATATCGTTGTGAACTATATCACCAGCTATGGCAGCGAAGAACAGAAGAAGCATTGGTTGCCAAAAATGATCTCTGGTGAGGTTATCACAGCCATTGCGATGACTGAACCTGGTACCGGCAGCGACCTTCAAGGGATGAAGACTACCGCCAAGAAAGACGGTAATCATTATGTCATCAATGGCAGCAAAACCTACATTACAAATGGCCAAAATGCCGACCTGATCCTCGTCTGCGTTAAGACCGACACTGAAATTCAGCCAGCCTATAAGGGCATGTCGATTGTTTTGGTTGAAGCCGACCGCGAAGGTTTCAAGCGCGGCCGTAACCTCGACAAAATCGGTATGGATGAAGCCGACACGTCCGAACTTTTCTTTGAAGATGTGCGCGTCCCAATGACCAACTGCTTGGGCGAAGAAGGCAAGGGCTTCATCTATCTGATGAGCGAACTGCCGCAGGAGCGCCTTTCGATCGCTGTTTCATCCATGGCAAGCACGCAAAAGGCGTTTGACGAAACCGTCGCCTTTTGCCGCGACCGCATTGTGTTTGGAAAGCCGTTACTTGATTTTCAAAACACCCGTTTCGTCCTTGCCGACATTAAATCGAAGCTGCAGGTCGGCTGGGCGCATCTCGACTGGGCATTGAACCGCCATTATAAGAAAGAACTGACCGCCGAAGAAGGTGCCGCCGCCAAATTGTGGCACACCGAACTGCAATGGGAAGTTGTCGATGCCTGCTTGCAGCTGCATGGCGGCGCAGGATATATGAACGAATATCCCATCGCGCGCATGTGGCGTGCCGCCCGCGTAACGCGGATTTTCGGCGGCACGAATGAGATCATGAAAGAACTGATCGGTCGGGGTCTTTAAGCACCGAAACAATCGTCATGCTGAACTTGTTTCAGCATAACACACCGCCGCTCGTCATCCTGAAAAAAATTCAGGATGACGAACTAGGATATGGAAACATCTATGCCGAAACCGCAGAGCTGGCAGCTTGATCCGGCAAATTACCCGTTCAAACACAGCACCGAAACGCGCTTTGCCGATCTGGACCTTCTGGGCCACATCAACAATGTCTCCATGGCTGGATTGTTCGAGCATGGCCGCGGCATGTTCAACCACGCGATTGAGGTGGAACGCCGGGCGCCGGGCCAACGCTGGCTGATTGTCAGTGTCGCGATTGAATATATCGCCGAGGCACATTTCCCAGAACATGTGGAGATTGCCAGCGGCATATTGCGGATTGGTCGAAGCAGTTGGGACATTGCCTCTGCCGCGTTTCAAGGCGGGGAATGCAAGGCGACCTGCATCACAACTATCGTGCTGACCGATGCGAACGGCCCAACGCCCTTACCGCAAGAATTGCGCGCCGAATTTGAACGATTGCACGTTAAGCTCCCTTAGGGTCAGAACCTAATCGGCAAAAACCCCTGCCCGTTTTTGCATTCCGGCCATAACGGCTTCGATCTGGTTCGGTGTGCGAATTACGCGGGCTTGGCGGACGCTTTCGGCCATCAATATCGCGTCTTCATCCATATCGACATATTCATTGAACAAGGCTTTTGCCTCGCGCATCGCGTGCGGGTTACGATCGGCAATTTCGCGGGCGATAGCCATGGCACGGGCGCGTGGGTTTTCGTCCACGAACGTAGCAAACCCTAAACTCAGCGCCTCGACTCCTGAAAATTCGCGGTTGGTGTAAGTCAATTCGCGTAGAGCGTCTTCGCGCACCATCCCGCGCCACAAAGCATAGCCGCCCATGTCGGGGATCAGGCCCCATTTCATTTCCATCACCGCAAGCCGTGCATCAGGCGCAACCACACGGATGTCTGCTCCGCTCGCAATTTGTAACCCGCCGCCGAAACATACACCGTGCACCGCCGCGATCACTGGCATCGGTAACTTGCGCCAGAGCATGGCAACTTGTTGGAATGTGTTGGCATTGCCATGCGTCCTATCGGTTAGGCTACCCATCCCGCTGTTCGCGCTTGCACCGCCGTTCGCCATGCTTGCAATATCAAGGCCTGCACAGAAACTGCGCCCTTCGCCAGACAACACCACAGCGCGCACGCCTTTCATACAGGCAAGCTCTTCGCCAGCGGCTATGATCCCTTGAAACATCGCCGGATCAAGCGCGTTCATCTTGTCCGCGCGTGTGAGGCGGACATCGGCGACATGATTGTCAATGGAAATGGATACGCGGTCGTTCATGCTTCGCTCCTGTTCAGTGCAAATTCCACCAGCGGCAATTGATCATTGCCAAAATACATCTTGTCCGTGTCAACAAATATAGTCGGCGAACCATAGCCGCCGCGCGCGATGACCTCGTCCGTATTCGCGCGCAAGATTCCCTTTACCGCATCGGATTGTGAGGCCGTACGCATAGCTTCTCCGTCCAGACCAGCCTTGTTCGCCACCGCGACCAAGACATCAGGGTCGTCAAGATTTTCCTGCGCGCCAAAATAGCTTTCAAAGGCGGCCTTTGTGAACGTATTTAGCGCCACCTGATCGTCTGCGAGCGAACATGCCATCCGCATCGCATGGATGCTTTTTGCCGGATGATAGATACTGGGAAAGTTGATTTCCACGCCCGCCAGCTTTGCCCAATCACGCATAACCCGCCAACTATGCTTGAACTTAGGGTTATCGGCCGCTTCTCGTGCGGCATATACCGCCGGATTGACGGCATTGAATACACCGCCGACCAATATCGGACGCAAGCGGACAGAAACGTCCGTACGCGCGATTAGCGCATCAAGATTATGGAACGCAATATACGTCCATGGACTTGAAAGATCGTAGAAGAATTCAACCCGCTCGCTGTTCATGTCCCTCTCCCGTTACGAAAATCAATCATAGCATTGCGTCCTATTTTATGAAGCTGATAAATTTGGATCCGCGCGCTTGCGCCAAAGTTCAAACGCTTGTCCGCGATTTTGCACCGTTTGCCGCAGTTCAATAAAGGCATGGCTGCTGATTATTTGACTTTAACCATCGCACGCCACAGGAGTACATGCGGGAACGCCCGTGGAGTTTAGAAAACAGTCGTGGATTATTCGCCTTATGCTTGACGGCAAAGAGACACGGCTTGCAGGACAGGGCTGGGACATGGATGTGTCGTTATCCGATGCCATAACCAAATCGATGCATCAAAAATCCGAACAGCATCCGTCTGGCGCAGGCTGGTCACGCCGTTTTGCTCAACTCGATTTTGTGCCAGACCTTGGGCAAGATATAGGTTCAGTTCGCTGGTTCCGTGGGCTTGGTACCTTAACCGCATTAAGCGTCGCTGCGCTTACACTTCTGCCAGATTACGGACCAATTTACGCTGTGCAGCCCTCCATGCCGACCAAGGCGGAGTTTGAAGAAGCGCGCGCACAAATGCTTATGCCAATTGGATATGGCAGCGACAGCGGCAAGCGCATGGCAGCCACCGACGCGGTTGTCGCACTGGCCGATAGCCCGGAACGACCGCGCATCGAACTCACGGCATCTTTGGGACGCGGCGACAGCTTTGCCCGCTTACTGCAACGTTCCGGCGTTAGCGGCAGTGAGGCAGCTAATGTGGTGAATATGGTATCAGGCGCAACGGCATTGTCGGATATCGAGCCAGGCACCCCCATTGACATTGTCCTTGGAACGCGACCGACCAAAAATCAGCCAAGACCTCTTGAATCGGTGGTTTTTCGCGCGCGCTTCGACCTCAATCTCGAAGTCAATCGTGAAGGCGACAGTTTTAGATTGAACAAAAAGCCTATAATCGTCGACAATACGCCGCTGCGTATTCGTGGGACCGTTGGTAGTGAGGGCATTGCCCGTTCGGCGCGGGCCGCTGGCGCGCCAGCGCGGGCTATTCAGGATTATCTGAAAGTCATTTCTGGGCGCACATCCTTATCAAGCATACGGCCAACTGACCAATTTGACATCATAATTGATTACAAGCGCGCCGAAACTGGCGAAGTCAAAGTGGGCGACCTGCTATATGCTGGCGTTGACCGTGGTGGAAAATCCAATATTCAGATGTTGAAATGGACGTTGGGCGGCAACACCCAATGGTTTGAGGCATCGGGCATCGGTGAAACGAAAGGTGCCCTAAGTCGTCCGGTGAATGGCCCCGTGACATCGGGTTTTGGCCCCAGACGGCACCCGATTTTGGGATATATGCGGATGCATGCCGGCCTTGATTTCAAGGCAGGCTATGGCCAGCCTATTTTTGCGGTGACCGACGGCGTTGTAGCTTTCGCTGGGCGCAATGGCGGCTATGGCAATTTTGTGCGGCTCAATCACAGTGGCGGTCTTGCGAGTGGCTATGGCCATATGAGCCGGATAGTAGCGCGCTCAGGCAGCAGAGTCCGGCGCGGGCAAATTATTGGCTATGTCGGCTCCACGGGCCTGTCGACCGGGCCACATTTACATTACGAGCTTTATCGTAACGGACGCGCGGTCAACCCAATGTCCGTGACGTTCACGCAGCGCGCGCAGCTGTCCGGGGGCGAACTCGCCCGTTTCAAGGGCAAGCTTCAAAGTCTGAAGTCCGTCACGCCAGGTGCGGCGCTTACCCCATTACAAGCCGCAACCAAAAAAGACGAAGCGCCAAAGCGCGAAATTGACCGACTAACACTTCGCGACAGTCGGAAAGAGACTGGCGGATAGAGACTGGCGGATAAGGCGTTGAGGAAAGAATGTATCGCCGCTAAGTGTTTTGGATGAGCGATATATCTTCTTTCCCAAACACCCGCCTGCGCCGTACCCGTGTCACCGGCTGGAGCCGCGCCATGGTGCGCGAAAATATGCTTTCTCCTGCCGATCTCATATGGCCATTGTTCGTAACCGAAGGCGAAGGCGTTGAGGAACCGATTGCGACACTCCCCGGGGTCTCGCGCTGGTCCATTGACCAGATTGTCCTGCGCGCTGCTGAAGCCATAGAATTAGGCATACCTTGCATTGCGCTGTTCCCGAACACACAGGCCGACCGCCGCACCGAAGATGGCGCGGAAGCGTGCAATCCCGATAACCTCATGTGCCGCGCCATTCGCGCTATCAAGCAAGCGCATGGCGACCAGATCGGCGTTTTGACTGATGTCGCGCTCGACCCTTATACCAGCCATGGGCAAGACGGGTTGATTGATGATGACGGTTATGTCGTCAATGATGACACCGTCGCCGTGCTCGTGGACCAAGCGATCAACCAGGCCAATGCGGGCGCGGACATCATCGCGCCAAGCGATATGATGGATGGCCGCGTTGGTGCCATTCGTAAAGCGCTGGAAATGAACGGGCACCATAATGTCCAAATCATGTCCTATGCCGCCAAATATGCGAGTGCCTTTTACGGCCCATTTCGCGATGCGGTTGGCTCGCGCGGCCTGCTAAAAGGTGACAAGAAATGTTATCAAATGGACCCGGCCAACACCGACGAAGCCATACGCGAAGTGGCCATGGACATTGCCGAAGGCGCAGACAGCGTCATGGTGAAGCCCGGCCTGCCCTATCTTGATATCGTCCGCCGGGTGCGTGAGCGCTTTGACGTGCCTGTGTTCGTGTATCAGGTATCGGGCGAATATGCTATGATCGAGGCGGCCGCTGCGGTGGGCGCAGGCGACAGAGATGCGCTTGTTCTGGAAACGCTCATGGCCTTCAAACGCGCGGGTTGTTCCGGGATATTGACCTATCATGCAGCGGTGGCAGCGCGTTTGCTTAGGGCGTAACGCCCTAAACGAATTCGTCCCCCGCACCTTAAGCTTTGGAACAGCCAATGATACACGCACGCAACGACATCAGCATCATTACGTTGAACGGCAAAACACCGCAGATCCATGAGAGTGCTTTCATCGCGCCAGGTTGTCGCATCATCGGTGATGTCACCATCGGCGCAGACGCCAGCATTTGGTATAATTGCGTAATCCGCGCAGAGGTCAACCGCGTGGTCATTGGTGCACGCACCAATATTCAGGACGGCAGCATAATTCATTGCGATGGCCCGATGCCCGGCGTTGAGGACGGATTTCCGACCATCATTGGTGACGATGTGCTGGTAGGGCATAATGTCATGCTGCACGGTTGCATCTTGCATGATCGCGCCTTTGTGGGCCTGTCTTCCACCGTGATGAACGGCGCCGTGATCGAAAGCGACGCTATGCTTGCCGCTGGCGCGATGTTGACACAGGGTAAGCACATTGCCACCCGGCAATTATGGGCAGGTTCACCTGCGCGCTTTGTCCGCGATCTTGACGATGCCGCCGTCATGGGGATGCGGCTTGGCGTTGCGCATTATGTAGAAAATGCCAAAGCCCATGCCGCCGCCGCAACTTCCGCTTAAAACTTCGCCCTTATGGTGAAGCGCCCATTCATGGGTGCACCGGTTGATATATTATTATTGTTATGGGCATCCGAAAAATAGTCGGTGTTGAACAGGTTTTCAACATTCAACTGCAATTGCAAAGCATCACTCAGCTCATAATAAAGCGCGGCATCAATGCGCGTGAACGCAGGCAGTTTTGTTGTATTGGGAACTGTCCGAATGGCGGCAAACTGGCTGGATTGGTGAATGACGCCAAGGCCAGCTGCAAATCGATCGTTAACGTCATAGCGGTTCCACAGACTCGCCTGATGCTTGGGAACCTGCCCTAAACGCACGCTGTCATTGCCCGCCAAGGTTGCATCTTGATAGCTGTAGCCGCCATGAACTTGCCACGATGACAGGATCTTGCCCGTGACTGCCAACTCGACGCCTTGTGTTCGGGTCGTGCCGATATTGATGCTGGCGACCGGATTGCGGGGATCAGGCGTCGTCGCATTGCTGCGTTCCAACTGAAACACGGCAAGCGTCATGTTCAGATTTGGCTGCACATCCCATTTGGCACCAAGCTCGTAATTTGTGAACTTTTCCGGCGCGAGATTCTGCTGCGTCACCGTCAGCGCCAAAAACTGGTCACCTGAGCGGGGGAGGAAGGACTGACTATAGCTGCCATATAAAGAGATATTTTCCTGCGGCTTGAAAATCAGGCCAAGGCGCGGGCTGACTTTTTCGTCCTTGCGGGCAAAGGGCCGGTCAACCGCTGGAAACAGATCCGTTCCTTCAATGTCGAAATTATCATAACGCAGGCCAGCAACAATATCGATATGGTCACCAAAACTGATTTGATCCTGAACATAGGCTGAGAAGAATTTCACGTCGGACACGGTATCGCGGGATAACTCGCTGAAATTGACGGTTGGGAATATGGGATTAGCGAGGCTAAATGTTGGAGTAGAGAGTACGCCATTGAAACGGCGGTTGGCCGATTTTTGATCCCCATATTCCGCGCCGATCAAAATCTTATGCGCCAATGGACCCGTTTGGACATCCCAGACCAAATTGGCTTGGGCAATGAGGTTTTCGCGTTGGGTCGGGTCGCTATAGGCCGCCAACGCGACCGTACTATTTTGCGCGGTGGCCGCGCCATTGGGGTAAACATTCAGATAGATTTTGTCATAGTCGCCATACAGCATTGTGCCGCTAAAGCTTAGATTAGAAGCCAGTTCACCATCAAACCGAAGTTTCCCGATTTGCGCCTCTAATCTGGTCCGATTGACGCCCGGAACGCCAAAAAACTGGTCGCGATAGCCAGTGATCGGACGGTTGGGCTGCCCTACACCCGCAGCAATTGAAGGGATTCCACGGTCAGTTGTTCGATCATCATTTACATATTCATAGGACAGACCAAGCTTCCACGCGTCATTGAGTTTGAAAGCTACATAGGGGTTCCAAGCATAACGCGCACCGCCAACGAAATCGCGATGGCTGTCGAGATTTTCGTAAATCGCGTTGATCCTTACAGCTGCAACATCGCTCAATGGCGCGTTGACATCTGCCGATATATCATACGCGCCAAAGCTGTTGAGGCTGGCTTGCCCTGCATAAATAACATCATCGCTCAACGGAGACTTCTGCACGCGGTTGATAATGCCGCCGCCGCCGCCGCGACCAAAGATAAGGGCATAAGGCCCTTTGAGAATTTCGACCCGTTCGATGTTGTACAGACCGCGATAATATTGGACATCGTCGCGCACGCCATCGAGGAAGAAGTCAGCGGTGGTGTTCTGCCCACGCAACGTAATCTGGTCGCGATTGCCTTCACCCTGGCCCACTGTTGTCCCAGGAACATAGCGCAAGATGTCCGTAAGCGAATGATGTGCCTGATCATCCAACTGATCGCGGGTCACGACGTTGATGGTTTGGGGAATATCCATCAGCGGCGTGTCGGTTTTTGTAGCTGTAACCGAATTGGTCGCAAGATAGCCATCACTCAAGCCCGTTACGATGATCGTCCGGCTGTCATCATAGGCTTCGACGTCAAGCGCATATTCGGCCCAGGCAGGCTGCGTAATCGCCGAAGCTGACAATAAAGTGATAATGGACGCGGACAGGCGGAGCATGATGAACCTTTATTATTGCGAATGACTCGCAATTCATTTTTGCTCCACTATTGAGAATCGTTATCATATGCAATTGAAAATTGTTAAAATCGTTGGATTGCTTTTGCATCTGGTCGCTGAATTGCGGTATTGAACCCAGATCGAAGGAGTTTTTCACTTATGCATGCAATGATTTGGCACAATCCAGACTGCGGAACTTCGCGAAAAACCTTGGCAATCCTCCAGGAAACCGAAGGCGTTGAGGTTTCGGTCATTGAATATCGCAAGCAACCCTTTACGCGGCCAAAGCTTGAACAATTATTTCACGATGCAGGCCTAACGCCGCGCGAAGCTTTGCGCACTCGCGGATCTCCTGCTGAAGAATTGGGCCTTATCGACGGTGCATCGTCCGAACGAATATTGGACGCGATGGTTGCGCATCCAATTTTAGTAGAACGTCCCTTTGTCGAAACCGCGAAGGGAGTCCGGCTATGTCGGCCTCAGGAAAAGGTGCGCGAAATCCTGTAAGCCACCTTAGGCCGCGATGGCATAAGGTTGTATCTCGCCCGACAAATATAGATTACGGGCCTTGGCACGGCTCATCTTGCCGGAGCTCGTCCGCGGCAAGGTGCGCGGCGGCACCAATTCGACCACGCAGTTCATCCCCGTGACCGAACGAACCTTGTCACGGATCTGTTCACGTAGCTTGGCCCGTTCCGCCTCATCCGTTGTGCGGCATTGTACCAGAACCGCAGGCGTTTCTTCGCCGCCCGGTGTCGTCACGGCAAAGGCCGCAATGTCGCCAGCCTTGAAGCCCGGCAATTGTTCCACAGCCCATTCAATGTCCTGCGGCCAGTGGTTTTTGCCATTGATGATGATCATGTCCTTGGCGCGGCCGACGATGTAGATATAGCCATTCGACAGATAGCCCATGTCGCCGGTGTCAAGCCATCCATCCACAAGACAGGCATCGGTAGATTCCTTGTCGCGGAAATATTCCTTCATCAAGGAAGGCCCCGTGCACCACACTTTCCCAATTGTCTTGTCTGCAACAACCTCGTTGTTCTCATCGCGGATCTCGATGGTCATGTCTTTGACGGCACGGCCACAATTGACGATTGCACGATACCGGACCGGGCGCTCCGGTGCACCGGGGTGACCCGTAAGCTCGGTCTCTTCAACAAGCTCAACCTGAATACCTTCACCCGGCGGCATGATGGACACCGCAAGCGTGGTTTCTGCAAGACCGTAGCTTGGCAAGAACGCGGAAGCTTTGAACCCTGCATCACTAAAGGCATCCACAAATGCCTGCATCACGTCTGGCCGGATCATATCCGCGCCATTGCCCGCAAGCCGCCATTTGGAAAGGTCAAAGCGGTCATTCACATGGCTCTGGCTTGAGATCCGTCGCGCGCAAATGTCATAGCCGAAGGTCGGTGAGTAACTAATCACAGTGCCGTCGGCGGCGCTAATGACATCCAACCACGCCAGCGGACGACGCGCAAAATCTTCCGTCTTCATGTAGTCGGTCGACACCTGGTTCGCCACTGGCGACAGAAAACAACCAACGAGACCCATATCATGATACCAGGGCAACCAAGACACGCAGCGGTCATTTTCGGTGACTTCCATGCCATGCGAGTGCGCTGACAGGTTGTTCAACAACGCCTTATGCGTCACCGCGACGCCATGCGGGAAACGGGTCGATCCGCTCGAATATTGCAAATAACAAACCTCATCCGTGTTTGCCGACGGCAGTTCAGTTTTAGACGCGATCCGCTCGCTGAAGCTTTCCCAATCCAAGCCTTCTACATCACAAGCCCGCGCTGCATCATTGGCCATGTCGGCCAGTTCGGCAGGGAAAAACAATATTTTGGGGTCACAGCTTTTCAACTGCACCGACAGTTGATCGACATAGCTTTCCTTGCCGCCGAACGAGGTCGGTAGCGGCAGTGGGACGGGCCATGCGCCCGCATATACGCAGCCAAAAAACAACGCAGCAAAATCTGTCCCTGTTTCTGCGACCAAGGCAACGCGGTCATCCTTAGTTATTCCGTGACTGATTAACCGATATGCCATTTTCAGCGCGTCTTCGCGCAATTCACTGTAAGGATAAGACCGCGCCAACTGACCGCGCATATCGTGGAAGTTCAATCCGCGCCGACCCAAAGCGGCGTAATCGAGCGCCTCACCAAGCGTTGCAAAGTCGGAGAAGCGGCGTTGCAAGCTGTCCTGTGTTGGCGTGGATGCGAGTGCGCTCATAAAAATTCCCATGTTGTGATTGGGCAGCAGCCCGTTTCACTTTTAATAATCATCGTCCTTAGCCGAGGATAGCAGTTCAAATTTCGGCCCGACTGTGGCAAGAATAGGGCGTGAACCAACCCCGCCCTGTCAAAAAGCCCGCTCCACCGTTGAATGCGGAAAGTCTGCGTCAATTGGCGCTGTATTATGTAGGTAAATATGCCACCACGCAGTCAAAATTAGCTGGCTATTTGACGCGTAAATTACGCGAACGGGGCTGGAACGATGAACGTCCCGCCGACATTGGCGGATTGACTGAACAATTCACCTCATTGGGCTATATCAACGATGCTCAATTTGCCGAGGCCCGCAGCCGGTCCTTTGTCCGCAGGGGCTTTGGCGGGCGACGCCTGAACGAGGATTTGCGCGCCAGCGGCATTGGTGACGCCGATGCCGTCAATGCCAAAGCACATATGGAAGATAGCATATTTACCGCTGCCGAAAACTTCGCCAGGCGAAAACGGTTTGGCCCCTTTGCACAGGAAGCGGCACCGCCGGAGAAGCGGCATAAGCAGCTTAACACCTTCCTGCGTGCAGGGCATAGTTTTGAGCTGGCGAAACGGTTTGTATATGCAGAACCCGGCGATGAAATCAGCGAAGATTAAATCAGTCGTAGACACGATCTGCGGTGGCTACCGCCTCTGACGCCCGAAGTGCCGAGATGATGCGTATGAGGTGTTGCAAATCATGCACTTCCAAATCGACCTCAAAAGTGTGGAATTCAACATCGCGTGCGGTCATCCGCAAGTGAATGATATTGGCCTTGTGATAGCCGAATATCCCTGCAATTTCGCCCAATGTGCCGGGCCGGTTATGGATGATGACGCGTAATCGCGCCGAGGCGCCGTCGCTGCCCTGTCCCCAACTCAAATCAACCCAGTCGGCGTCTGTCCCATTCGCCAACCGGTCGCATTCAATCGTATGCACCTCAACCGGCTGTCCCGCCAACCGCAAGCCGACAATCCTGTCACCAGGAATAGGGTGGCAACATTCACCCAGATGATACCCGACGCCTGGGGTCAAGCCACGGATAGATATCGCGCTTTCCTGCCCAGGAAAATCGATATTGATGCCATCGGCATCGAAACCGGGGACCAATGCCTCCATCACCGAGCGGTCATTGATTTTGCCTGAGCCAATGCGATGCATCAGCTCGTCCTCATCCTCCAGCTTAAGCCGCGTCACCGCCGCCGTCAGCGCTTTTTTGCCGATCTTGCCCGGCATACGCGCGGCGATTTCTTCATACAGCTTGCGTCCTATCACGACCAGCTCATCACGTTCCCGGTGCCGGACATGGCGACGGATCGCGGCGCGCGCCTTGCCAGTGGTCACGAAATTCATCCACGTCTGCTGCGGTTCTTGTGCCTTGGACTTTAGGATTTCAACCATATCACCATTGTGCAATTGTGTACGCAAGGGCACATGACGGCCATTGACCTTGCCACCCACCGTTTTGTCTCCAAGATCAGTGTGCACAGCGTAAGCGAAATCCACGACCGTTGAACCCTTCGGCAACTGGTGCAGCGCGCCTTTAGGCGTAAAGGCGAAAATGCGATCCTGATACATTGCCATTCGCGTGTTTTCGAGAATGTCTTCAGCGTCTTGGCTGGTCTCGAGTATCTCAATCAGATCGCGCAGCCAGCCCGCCTGCCCATCGGGCTTGTCGGACTGTTTATAAGCCCAATGTGCCGCAAAACCATGCTCTGAGTTCCGGTGCATCTCAGCGCTCCTGATCTGCACTTCTACCCGCATATTTTTGGCAAACATAATCGTCGTATGGATCGATTTATATCCGTTGCGCTTGGGTGTGGAGATAAAATCCTTGAAACGTCCGGGCACCATCTGCCAACGCCGATGCAGTACGCCCAAGGCGCGGTAGCAATCTTCCGTAGTTTCTGTAATCACGCGAAAGGCATTGATGTCGGTTAGTTGCTCAAACGCGACATGGCGCTCCTGCATCTTTTTCCAGATCGAATATGGGTGTTTTTCACGGCCCGAAATTTTAATTTTTAGGCCAGCCTGTTCCATTTCCCAAGCGATAGTCTGGTTGATCTGGTCAATTTCGACATCCGCCTTTTCGCGGATTTGTTTCAAGCGTCCAGTTATCGTCTGGTAAGCCTCAGGCTCCAATTGTTCAAAGGCGAGCAACTGCATCTCGCGCATATATTCATACATGCCAATCCGTTCGGCCAGCGGGGCATAAATATCCATCGTTTCCTTAGCGATACGGCGGCGCTTTTCGGGGCTTTTGATGAAATGCAGCGTCCGCATATTGTGCAGCCGGTCGGCAAGTTTGACCAATAGCACGCGGATATCATCGGAGATTGCGAGTAAGAATTTACGCAGATTTTCAGCCGCACGCTCATCTTCGGTTTGCGCTTCAATCTTTGACAGCTTAGTAACGCCATCGACCAATCGCGCAACCTCGGGACCAAAGCGCTTTTCAACATCTTCGATAGAGGTCAGCGTGTCCTCCACGGTGTCGTGCAGTAACGCGGTGATGATCGTGTCCTCATCCATTTTGAGGTCAGTCATCAACCCTGCAACCTCTACCGGGTGGCTAAAATAGGGGTCCCCAGATGCCCGCTTCTGCGCGCCATGCATTTGCACCGTAAACACATAGGCCCGGTTCAGCCGATCTTCATCGACGTCAGGTGTGTACGCTCGCACCCGCTCAACCAATTCATATTGCCGCATCATCCGTCCAACTTGGGTCTTTTACGTTGCGATGCAACAGGAAAATCATCCTCAACGCGTGCATCCAAATCAAAAAGCAGCAAAAACGGATAACATGTGGGAAAACAACAATAGGCAGGGAGATAGTAGCGAAACAAAAATGCGCCGAAGGGTAGGCCCCTCCGGCGCAGTTTGCATTCGGCTCCTAGAGCTGCACAGACATGCAGCGATGGGGTAAAGAGGAGAGCGGAACCGAAAAACTTCGGCGCTGGCTTAGTTTTTGGCGATGGCCTTTGCATTGTCACTATTGCATGCCGCAACTTCCTCAGCCGTGAACACACGCTCACCGGCAGTGAAGGCAGTAACTGCGCCGAATTCACGCACTATGCTGATGCACATATTCTTTGGCGCTGTCGACGCCATCGGAGCACGGCAATTTGAGCCCTCGCACTTTACATATACGCTGCGCAAAAGCTTTGGCTTGGCAGTGGTCGGCTGCGCCAGTTCAGCTTTGTAATAGCTACTATTGTTGGCGGCATGGGCCTGCGGCGCTACGAACAAAAGGGTTGCGCTCAAAACAATGGTAGCAGCAAGGATGCCCATGCGGGCGGAGATTTGGGAGAGAGTCATCATGTATTCCTTTAGCTTTGCTAAAAAATCAAAATGCCGACTGGACCTCTTGGCCCTCGTCAATATTTCGCGCCTCTGGTAAATCAGTTGCGAATCAAGACTTATTATTATAAGTTTCTTTTTGCAACTTAAATTTTCAATTTGGGTTGATTATTTGAAACAAGGGTCGCAATCTGCGGTCGAGGGGGAGTGAGATGGGTGATTTGCGGGAACCTTTGCAACAGCTCGCAGAATGCGGCCTACCCACGGCGTTGGAGGCGATGGGTGAACGCTGGTCCTTCATGATTTTGCGCGCGGCTTTTAATGGCGTTCGGCATTTTGAGGAGTTTCTGTCCGAAATCAGCATTGCGCGGAACATATTAGCCAACCGCCTGACCCGCTTGACCGAAAGCGGCATATTACACCGCACCCCTTGCCCTGACGATCGGCGGAAAGTCGAATATCGCCTGACGGAAAAGGGGCTAGACCTGCTGCCGGCCATGATCGCTTTGCGCCAATGGGGCGAAAAATGGGGCACAGGTGTTTTGTCAAATCCAGTATTGGTCGATGACCGTGATCGTCAACCCATCCTCCCCGTCACCATCCGCAGCCATGACGAACGGGTTCTTGGCCACATGGATTTAAGCTGGATGAATACGGCGGATATAACGCCGATCAGTTCCGACGTAGATAAAGTGGATAATCGCGTCAGGAAATTGAGCGCGATTTAACCTGCTTCATGGGCATGATTTAAAGCTGCCATTGAATTTTTGTTGCGAATCTGTTACACTCCGTGACGAAAGACCAAAAATGGTCGATGACTGCGCGTCCAATCCAGGTAGCGACAGGTTCATGACGTAAGGGACGAACGAAAAAAGTCTGATGGGTGACAATCCTTCACCTGAACAAGCTGTTTCTCCCGAATAATCAGAAAGGTCGTAATATGACGTCCACCGCGGCGATGTTTGATGTAGGCGATTATGTGGTATATCCTAAGCATGGGGTTGGCCGCGTAATTGAACTTCAGGATTCCGAAATCGCAGGGATGCAGCTTCAGCTTTATGTCCTGCGTTTTGAAAAAGAAAAAATGACGCTTCGCGTGCCTTTTAACAAGGCAGAAGGCGTTGGCATGCGCAAGCTTTCAAGCGACAAGACGCTGAAAGAAGCGATGCACACCTTGACCGGAAAACCCAAGGTAAAGCGCACCATGTGGTCGCGACGTGCGCAAGAATATGAAGCGAAGATTAACTCGGGCGACCTTGTATCGATCGCCGAAGTGACTCGCGACCTTTTCCGTCCCGACGATCAGCCCGAGCAAAGCTATTCAGAGCGTCAGATTTTTGAAGCTGCATCCAGCCGTCTGGCGCGCGAACTTGCCGCTATGGAAAAGACCGATGAAAAAGCGGCGCTCCAAAAAATTCTCGTCATCTTGAATGAGGCTGCACCGCAATATTATGAAAAAGCGGAGTAAGTTCTGCTGATGATCGCAAATTCTGAAGGGCGCTGGAAACGGCGCCCTTTTTTTTGACGCTGCGCTACCGCGTAATGCCCATCCTGACAGCAAGATTCGCCGAATGCTATCAGGCGCCATGGCTAAAGTAATTGTCTGGTATGACGGGGCGTGTCCCTTGTGCATTCGCGAGATTGCGTTGATGCGCCGGCTCGACGCGCGGCGCGCAATCGACTTTCGGGATATAGCGCCTTCGGATGCGCTGTGTCCGCTTGACCGTCAATTGATGCTCACGCGCTTCCATGCCAGCGAAGACGGTGTCATACTATCAGGTGCCGCCGCTTTTGCCGCCATGTGGCGAGCCATTCCATTGTTGAAACCGCTTGGCCTCATCGCCCGCAACCGGCTTGTTCTCGGCCTACTTGAACGGCTCTACAACCAATTCCTCATCATCAGGCCACGCCTGCAGAAGTTACTGGGCTGAATATGATCCGCGACACCTTCCCCGCGACGCGGGATGCTGGGATATCGCGTCTCACGCAATTCGCGCCGCGTGCTGGCCAGGCTTATGCATCAGGCCGCAATGCGGACCCCGGGCCAGATCAGGCGAGCGCTGTGTCGATGCTTTCACCCTATCTGCGCTATCGCATGATAACCGAACAAGAAGTCGTTGGTGCCACGCTTGGCCTACACAGCCTACCAGCTGCCGAAAAATATGTGCAAGAAGTACTGTGGCGCACTTATTGGAAGGGCTGGCTAGAAATGCGGCCATCGGTATGGGCGCAATATCTGCAAGAGCGCGATCGACAACGTGACAACTTCCCCAACGCCCGCGCAATCCGCAGTGCGGAGGCCGGCGAGACGGGTATCGAAGGGTTTGATGACTGGTCGCGCGAATTGGTGAAAACCGGCTATCTCCACAACCACGCAAGAATGTGGTTTGCCTCAATCTGGATATTTACCTTGCGCCTCCCTTGGGCTTTGGGCGCTGACTTTTTCCTGCGACATTTGGTGGATGCGGACGCCGCGAGCAACACATTGTCTTGGCGGTGGGTGGCAGGCTTGCAAACAGTCGGCAAAGCCTATCTCGCCACCACCGATAACATCGCCCGTTTTACCAATGGCCGATTTGCGCCAAAAGGGCTGGCGACCATTGCGACTATGCCAACCGAGATGCTGGTATGTGCCGCACAGCCGCTACCGCAAATTGGGTATTTCGACATGCAAAAACCTGCCTATCTGCTGGTAACTCCCGAGGATCTGCACCCCGAGTCCCTTTTTGGCGCACTCGCGAAAATCAACGGCGCAGGCATTTTGTTCGACACGGATACCTTATGGGGCGACAAAGCCCGTTCCTTTGTCGCGGGGGCCGCAAATGACGCCGCCGAACGCATTTGTAGCAA
>CAIPUN010000085.1 GCA_903868245.1 uncultured Sphingomonadales bacterium
AATGCCGAGCATCGCAACATCCTTGTCATCCAAGAATGGATGGAACAGGCCAATCGCGTTCGAACCACCGCCAATAGCAGCCACAAGCAAGTCGGGCAGGCGATTGATACGGCTGAGCATTTGCGCACGCGCTTCCTTGCCGATCACGCTTTGAAAATCGCGGACCAATTCGGGATAGGGATGTGGCCCAGCCGCGGTGCCGATAATGTAGAATGTATCGTGTACGTTAGCGACCCAGTCACGCAGACCTTCGTTCATCGCGTCCTTCAACGTGCCTGCACCGCTCGTGACCGGAATGACCTCAGCGCCCAATAAGCGCATGCGGAAGACATTGGGCTGTTGCCGTTCAATATCCTTGGCACCCATATAGATGAAGCAGGGCAAACCAAAACGGGCACAGACGGTTGCCGTAGCAACGCCATGCTGGCCAGCACCGGTTTCCGCGATGATACGTGTTTTGCCCATACGAATGGCGAGCAAAATCTGGCCAATGCAATTGTTAATCTTGTGCGCGCCGGTATGATTCAGCTCATCACGCTTGAACCAGATTTGCGCGCCTTTTCCTAACGGCGCGTCCTTACGGACCTCCTCGGTCAGGCGCTCGGCATAATATAACGGCGACGGGCGGCCGACATAATGTTCGAGCAGATCATCGAACTGAGCCGCAAAGGCCGGATCCTGCTGCGCTGCGCGATATTCGCGCTCCAGATCAAGGACGAGCGGCATAAGCGTTTCGGCGACATAGCGCCCACCGAACTGACCAAAATGGCCGCGTTCGTCGGGTTGGTTGCGAAGGGAGTTCGGAATGGGTTTAGCGATTGTCATGGTCCCGCACCGCTTGGCAGAAGGCCGCAATCTTGTCCACATCCTTGATACCCGGAGCGGATTCTACACCCGATGATGTGTCGACCAATTGCGCGCGTGTTTGGTCCAAAGCGTCCTTTACATTGTCAGGGGTCAGCCCGCCTGCAAGGCCCCAAGGCAGCTTATGTTTATGCGCGGCGAGCAACGACCAGTCAAAGCGTGTGCCTGTGCCGCCTGGTAAGGCCTGTGCGGGCGCATCGAAAAGGATAAGATCAGCAACATCAACATATTCATCGGCATTTTTGAGCGATGCCGCATCCCGAACACCAAATGCCTTCCAGATTTCGATGTCCAAGGTGCTTTTTATAGCACGCAGCCATGCTGCAGTTTCCGACCCATGAAATTGTACAATATCGGGTTTGACGACCTCAATCGCCTTGGTGGCAAGGCCAGGCTCGGCATTCACCAGCAATAGAACGACTTTAAGCGAGGATGGCGCCCGCATCCGCAAAGCTGCGGCGTGTTCCAATTCAACATGGCGTGGGCTTTTTTCAAAATGGACGAGGCCTATATGCGATGCGCCTGCTTTGGCGGCGGCATCAATGCTGGCTTCGGTGCTCAGGCCGCAGATTTTTATCTGTGTGTTCATATAGGCCCTAATAGCCGCCACTTGCGCTCCCGTCATGCTGAACTTGTTTCAGCATCCATCGCGCCGCCGCGACCCACATTTCGTTAGGAAAAATGGACCCTGAAACAAGTTCAGGGTGACAAGAGGGATGGAGGCAGATCGACATGCCAAAACCAGTTCAGCATGACAGCTTCTCAGTGCGGCTATAATGTACCCATAATCGCCCGTGCAGCTTCGTCAGGGCTTTCTGCCTTGGTAATCGGCCTTCCGATAACCAAAATGCTCGCACCGTCGTCACGGGCTTGCTTGGGCGTCACAGTGCGTTTCTGGTCGGCGGCTGTTCCACCAGCAGGACGAAGACCGGGGACGACGAAGAATCCATCATTCCACGCCTTTTTCGCGGCTTTCACTTCATGTCCTGAACAGACAATACCATCAAGACCAGCTTCCTGCGCCAGAGCGGCCAAGCGAGCGACTTGAAGTTCCGCACTGTCGGATACGCCAACCCGGTTTAGGTCATGATTGTCCAGGCTGGTCAGCACGGTCACCGCGACCACTTTGGTATGCAAGCCTGCGGCCGCTTTGGCATCCTCCATCATCGCGCGGCCACCTGCGGCGTGGATGGTAACTATTGCAGGTTCAAGCGTGTTAATCGCCTGCATCGCCTTGGCAACGGTGTTTGGGATGTCGTGCAATTTAAGGTCGAGGAAAATGGGAAGGCCCAGTTTCTGCACCTCATGTACCCCATGATGTCCATTGGCGCAGAAAAATTCGAGGCCGAGTTTCACCCCACCAACTTGTCCCTTGATGCGGCGGGTCAATTCCAACGCGTCGTCCAGATAGGGCGTATCGATGGCGACGAAGATTGGGTTGGTCATATCGTATCCACAGCAGTGTAAGCAGGGGGGGGAGAGACTGGAGGCGGGAAAGCCGATGTCTGCTGATTGCCCTCCAGCGTCAATATGCGCCGTTTCAAACGCCAAATCTGCGTGCGGTGCAAAAGGTATAGAGGCAAAAATCCAATCAGGAATGCGACAACAACTAACGCCGGTAATTTGGTATCGAGGCGAAGACCGCCCCAAAGGCTGACCGACACAGGGGCCCAATTGTTGGTCGCGAACACAATCAACCCGATAATGACCGTCACCCAAATCAGCGTTTTTAGAAAGCGCATCGTTCGGCTTCTCCTTCTGAAGCATATCTTATGGAAACTTTACCCCTTTGGGTAGGGTTTAGTGCCTTTTCGTCCAATATGCTTCAAACAGGGACGGGGGCTTAGCCAAATACGCGGTCGAAAATTGTGTCGATATGCTTGAAATGATAATCAAGATTGAAGCGATCCTCGATTTCCGATGCAGTCATTTTTGCGGTGACATCGGGGTCCGCTTTAAGCAGTTCCATTAACGATTCTGCGCCATCCGACTCCCACACCTTCATCGCATTTCGCTGCACAATGCGGTAGCTGTCCTCACGGCTGATACCTGCTTGGGTCAGGGCTAACAGCACGCGCTGCGAATGGACCAGTCCACCCATGCGGTCGAGATTTTTTTGCATACGATCAGGGTAGATTAACAACTTGTCTATGACACCCGTCAGGCGGCCCAGCGCGAAATCGAGCGTGATAGTGGCATCGGGGCCAATATAACGCTCAACGCTTGAATGGCTGATGTCGCGCTCATGCCATAAAGCGACATTTTCGAGCGCGGGTGTGACATAACCACGCACCATGCGTGCAAGGCCCGTCAGGTTTTCAGTGAGCACAGGGTTGCGCTTATGCGGCATGGCAGAGCTGCCCTTTTGACCCGGCGAGAAATATTCCTCAGCCTCCAGAACCTCTGTGCGTTGTAAATGACGCACTTCGGTCGCCAGTCGCTCAATCGATGAGGCGATGACACCCAGCGTCGCAAAATACATGGCGTGACGGTCGCGCGGTATGACTTGGGTTGAGACTGGCTCCACCGTAAGACCAAGCTTTGCGGCAACATGCGCCTCAACCTCTGGATCGATATTGGCAAAGGTGCCGACGGCGCCCGAAATCGCGCAGGTCGCAATTTCGGCGCGTGCCGCAACCAAACGTGCGCGACCACGGGCAAACTCTGCATAAGCTTGCGCCAGCTTCATCCCAAAGGTCACGGGTTCGGCATGTATGCCATGGCTGCGGCCAATTGTCGGCGTGAACTTATGTTCCATCGCGCGGGTTTTTATAGCGGCAAGAAGTGCATCCATATCCGCAAGCAAAAGGTCCGTCGCTTGCGTCAATTGGACGGCAAGACAGGTGTCGAGCACATCGGATGATGTCATCCCCTGATGCATGAAGCGCGCCTCGTCGCCAACTTGTTCGGCAACCCATGTCAGGAATGCGATAACGTCATGCTTTGTAACGGCCTCAATGGCATCAATGGCCGCGACGTCGATTGTTGGGTTTGTATCCCACCATTTCCATAAGGCTTGAGCAGCAGAAGCAGGCACAACGCCGCGTTGGGCCAGTGCATCTGTGGCATGCGCTTCAATTTCGAACCAAATGCGGAATCGGTTTTCCGGTTCCCAAATCTTTACCATGTCGGGGCGGGAATAACGTGGGATCATAAGAAACGCTTTCGGCTGATATCGGGAGTCGTGGTCCCGTTAGCAGGCGTAGGGTTTGGCGTCAAAACGCCTGCCAAAAAAGAAGGGCGCGGGTTTTACGCCGCGCCCTTCATGTTCAAGTTCTTAAGCGATTAGAAATCGATCGACACGCGTCCATAAACAAACCGTCCGCTGAAGCCGAATGGCGACTGGGAGCTATATGGCAAGAACGCATTGTTAAAACCATAGCTGACGCCATCTACTGTGCCAAAGGGCAGGCGGTCTGGATATGTGTCGAGCAGGTTGTTTGCACCAAATGCGACGGAAACAGACTCCACTGGTTTAAAGCGGAACTCGAGATCTGTGACCCACTTCGGCGACAAGAAGATGTCACCGGGGACGTCACCTGGCGCAAGCGCGATATTGTTGTTGTTTGCCGCTGTCGAGAAGCCACTTGGCAAGAACACTTCACCATAACGGTTGGTGCGTAACGTCATGCCAACATTGTTATAATCCCAATCAAGTCCGACGTTCAGCTTGTTCTTCGGCTGGCCATCGGTGAGGCGGAAGCTTTCCTGACGTGCGAACAGGCGTTGCGCGGTGAAACCAGAAAATACCCGGCGATCCGTGATTTTCGTGTCATTCAAATTATAGCCAACACTCACGCGGAATTGGCCGAGGCCAAATTCGGGTACGCGGTAGCTTGCGACGACATCAAGACCGGTGGTCTTAGTATCGATACCGTTGATGAAGAAGCGTGCCGAGCTAACGCCGGTAACGCTTGCCGCGGTTAGTAACGCTGAAACATCTGTACCCTGAAGGTTTTCCGTCAGCGTGATGCGATCATCAATCTGAATGTTGTAGTAATCCGCAGTAATGCTCAGCCCGCTAATTGGAGTAAAAGTAACACCCGCACCCAGATTGATGGATTTTTCTGGCTTAAGAGGCTGCGCACCCAAAGCGACAGCAACTGGGGACGAAACAGGGAATGTTCCGACTTCGATTAAGACACCGCCGACATTGTTCGTGGAGGTTGCCGCAAAAGACTGCTGCGCAAGGCTTGGTGCACGGAAACCGGTGGAAACTGAACCACGCAAAGCAACGCCATCAATCACTTCGAAACGCGCGGCGGCCTTACCGTTGATGGTATCACCAAAGTCGCTGAAATGCTCGTAACGGCCAGCCACTTGAAGCGTCAGCTGGTCTGTTATGTCCGCATCGAGTTCCGCGTAACCAGCAAAACTGTCACGCGACACGTCGGTTTCGTTGGCAGGACGGAAACCTGGAAACACTTGGGCACCGCCGGCCGCGTTGAATGGCGCTGCTGAAAACGGCCCGTTGACATAGCTTTGCAGTTCGCCAGCAACGATCTTGTAGTTCTCGTTGCGATATTCGCCACCAAAAGCGAAGGAAACGCTTTTGCCGATGCCAATGTCCAAATCACGGCGCATGTCGAGGTTGATTGAGGTTTGGCCCGAGCGCAGTCCACCTGAATCGAAACGGCGGGCACTCGCTACGCCGCCAAGCGAGGTGTTGACGGTGTTTTCGATTGTGTAGTCCAAACGGTTCGATCCGTAGACGGCCGAGAGATCATAATCCCATCCGCCGGTCGCGCCACGAAGGCCCGCCGCAGCAGAAATGTCGACAATTTTACTGGCGATCAATGGCAAGAAGCCGTCTGCGTAGAGGGGGACGAATGAGGTAGTCGATGCCGCAAAGTCGCGGTTACGAGCGTCGGCAGAGCGACGGTAGAAGCCGGCGCCATTGCCGTCGCGCGCGCCATAGCTGCCGAAGGTATAAAATTCGGCAGTATCGGAGAATTCATAACCCGCGTTCACGAAGAAGTTTAGGTCTTTGGATACACCATCACCATAACGGTGGGCATAACGGTTGAATGTAGCTTCGCGTGGGTCGCCAGCTGCGAAATAGTTGCGGCGGATATCCGGGCCGGAACGGTTCGTGGGCGAGCGGTCCTTATATTCCGCTGTAAGGTTCACATAACCGCTTTCGCCCAATGGCAGGCCAAAGTTGGACGCGAATGTATATGTGTCGCCATCGCGACGTTTACGGTCTTCACCCGTGTACGTTATAACTGGGTTATCGCCGCCCGTAATAGCGTTGGTGGTTGGGTTGATTGTAGGACTGCTAGTAGTGAGTGCGACGGTGTCGACCTGGCCGACATCTTCCATTTTGGTTATATACTTGCCAAATGTTGCCTGCGCGCGGCCGCCCATGCCTTTTTTCAATTGGACGTTGATGACGCCCGCAATCGCATCGGAACCATATTGCGACGCGGCACCGTCACGCAGCACTTCGAGGCGCTCAATCGCCAATGGCGGAATGGTGTTGAGGTCGACTGCTGTTGACCCACGGCCAACTGAGCCGTTCAAGTTGACGAGAGCAGACTGGTGACGACGCTTGCCGTTGATAAGCACCAGAACCTGATCAGGCGCAAGGCCGCGCAGTGTTGCAGGACGCAGAGAGTCGGTTCCATCCGTCAGCGAAGGTTGTGGGAAGTTGAACGATGGAACAAGCTGGTTAAGCAATTTGTTGGTTTCGGTCTGGCCGCTGTTCAACAAGGCCTCAGCCGAGATGATGTCGACAGGAACTGTGCTATCTGCGACAGTACGGTCCGTGCGGCGTGTGCCGGTGACGATAATAGCATCTAAACCAGTTGCTTCTTCGACGGCCGCATCTTGCGGTGCGCTGTCTTGCGCAAAGGCCGGATTTGCCGCGGCCACAAAAAGAGCAGTGGTCGAAACCGTCACTGCCAGTGCTGACATTAGCTTGAGCGTCTTCATTATTTTTCCCCGATTTACGTATTAATTAAGTTTACTTTAACGAATCTGGCACTTTGAAGCGACAAGTTCCAGTAAAGTCGTAAAATTGAAATATTTTGCTATTGCTGTGTGACTTTATGGCAACGCGATCATATGAGAACAAACTCTTAAAATTGCATTTAGCTGTGGATTGCTGAAATCGTCGCTTTGCGACAGCGGACTGGCCCGCTATCGGCATATTTATGTCTGATATTGTTGATGCTCCAGCAGAAGATCCTTTTGACGCGATAGTCGACGCGCCGTTTGATGCGGCTTTGTCGGAACGGTACCTGATCTATGCGATGTCGACGATAACCGCGCGTTCGCTGCCTGACTTGCGTGATGGACTTAAACCGGTACATCGGCGTTTATTGTGGGCGATGCGCCTGTTAAAGCTTGATCCAGCGAGCGGGTATAAGAAATGCGCCCGCGTCGTCGGTGATGTGATCGGTAAATATCACCCGCATGGCGACCAGTCGGTATATGATGCGATGGTCCGCCTCGCGCAGACATTCTCTCTTCGCTATCCATTGGTCGATGGGCAAGGCAATTTCGGCAATATCGACGGCGATAATGCGGCGGCCTATCGTTATACCGAGGCGCGCCTGACAAAGACGGCCATCGAGCTGATGAACGGGCTTGATGAAAATGCCACGGATTTTCGGCCAACCTATAATGGCGAAGATGAAGAGCCAGAGGTCATGCCCGGCCTGTTCCCGAACTTACTGGCCAATGGCGCAAGCGGAATTGCCGTGGGGATGGCAACAAGCATTCCATCGCATAATGCCGCCGAGATTATTGACGCAGCTATGCTGCTGATTGACAATCCGCAGGCCAGCCATGACCAATTGATGGAAATTGTGCGTGGTCCCGATTTTGCGACGGGTGGCGTTTTGGTGGATAGTCCATCGGTAATCAGCGCTGCTTATGCCTCTGGCCGCGGGGCCATGCGCGTTCGGGCGCGTTTCTCGAACGGCTGGCAAGATGACAGCAGCTGGGAACCAAGTGGTGTTGAAAAACTGCCCGGCGGCACATGGCAACTGGTCGTGTCTGAAATTCCCTATCAAGTGCAAAAGGGCAAGCTGATTGAACAAATCGCGCAGCTTATTGCCGATAAGAAGCTGCCCATTCTGGATGATATTCGCGATGAAAGCGACGAGCATGTGCGCATCGTGCTTGTACCGAAAAGCCGCAATGTTGATCCCGAAGATCTTAAAAACGCATTGTTCCGCCTGACCGATTTGGAAACGCGCTTCTCGTTGAACATGAATGTTTTGGATTCGGACCGCACGCCCAAGGTCATGGGCTTAGGCGAAGTCCTGCTACATTGGTTGCGACACCAGATTGAAGTGCTCGTCCGCAAATCCCAGCACCGGCTGGAAAAGATCGACGCGCGGCTGGAGCTGCTTCAAGGCTATATCATCGCCTTCCTTAATCTTGACCGCATTATTGAGATTATCCGTACCGAGGACGAACCCAAGCCCGTCATGATGGCGGAGTTCCAATTGAATGATCGTCAGGCTGAGGCCATTCTTAACATGCGTTTGCGGTCACTGCGCAGGCTTGAGGAAATGGAACTGCGCCGCGAGCTCGAGGCGTTAGAGGCCGAGCGTGAAGATCTGGTAAAATTGATCGATAGCCCGGCGCTGCAAAAAAAGCGTTTGAAGAAAGATCTGTCGGCACTGCGTAAGAATTACGCCGAAGAAACGGCGCTTGGGCGCCGCCGGACAAGCTTGGAAGAAGCAGGGCAAGCGCGCGAGATTTCGCTTGAGGCGTTTGTGGAGCGCGAGCCCGTTACCGTGATCATGTCAAAACGCGGCTGGATCAAGGCGATGAAGGGGCATGCTGACCTTTCGGCGCGCGCGGACTTCAAGTTCAAAGAAGGGGATGGCCCCGCTTTCGCCTTCCATGCCCAAACGACAGACAAGATCCTTATCGCTACAGCTAATGGCCGTTTTTACACCTTGGGTGCCGACAAGCTTCCCGGCGCACGCGGTTTCGGCGAACCTGTGAGCACGATGATCGACATTGAAGCGGGTAACGATATTATTGCCGTTTTCCCGGCCATTACCGATGGCCGGATGTTGCTGGCGGCCACCACTGGAAAAGGCTTTATTGCGCGCGTAAGCGAGGTTATCGCCGAGACGCGCAAAGGACGCGGCGTTGTGACATTGAAGCCCGGCACGCGGCTGAAAGTCGTCCGCCTGGCGCCACCAGAAACGACGGACGAAGCTGCTTTGCGCGATCAATATGTCGCCGTGGTCGGCGATAACCGGAAATTGGTCGTTTTCCCGATGACCGAGATTCCGGAAATGTCCAAAGGGCAGGGTGTTACCTTGCAGCGGTATAAGGACGGCGGACTTGCGGATGCGGTGTGTTTCCGCATGAGCGAGGGGCTGAGCTGGGCTATGGGCGGTGACAGCGGACGGATGCGGACGGAGAATGACATGTCATTATGGCGTGTCGCGCGCGGTGCCGCTGGCCGATTACCGCCGCAGGGGTTCCCGCGGAACAATCAATTTGATTGATTAACCTCAGCTAAAGCCGCGTTGACCATTTGCACTGCCATCTCGCGCTGGCGTGCGGCATCCGGAAAGTCCTCTTGTATCCAGGCCGCTTCAATGGCTTGCAGCGTTTTTGCGACTAAGGGGCCAGCGGGCATTCCTATTGCAATAAGTTCGCCGCCCTTGATCGACAGCGTTGGAATGTCCCATCGCTCCAGCCGCGCGAGACATTCCGGCACATCCGCATCGCCAGCATATAGCATTACGGCATCGCGCGCGGTGTCGATATCCGCCCGATAAGCGATAGCGCGGACATTAAAGGGGGTCGGGACGCCTGCGCGCAACCTATGGCCAAAGCCCTCGCGCATTTTGTTGGATAGCTTCAACCGCGCCGCCACCTTATCAGCTGCAACGATATCGCGGGTTAATAGCGCTAGAAAGCGCGCGGGCAGCGAGGCGGGCAGCGAAAATTGTGCTTCGCGCTCTACAAGACGCAAAAGGTCAACCGCGGCACTGGCTGATAATTCGGGCAGAAACGGGGTAAAGATGCCGTTCCGGATCATGAGATCGACCGATGCAAACGGATTTTTCAAGGTCAATATGCGCGTGAGTTCTTGCGCAATGCGTTCGCGCGATAAGGCCGTAAGCCCATGCGCGCCATCAGCGCACGCCTGAATGGCGTCAGCGTCAATCTGTCCGCCGCCATATCGTGCAAGGAACCGGAAATAGCGCAATATGCGCAAGAAATCCTCGGCGATCCGTTGATGGGCATCGCCAATAAACCGCAGTCTGCGTGCTTCCAGATCGCTTAGCCCATCAAAATAATCGAAGACTTCCCCACTTTCGGGGTCCGCATATAAAGCGTTGATCGTAAAGTCGCGGCGGGCTGCGTCCTCTTGCCAATCCGTGGCAAAAGCAACCGTCGCGCGGCGGCCATCGGTTGCTACATCGCGCCGCAATGTTGTAATCTCGTAGTTCTTTCCCGCCACGGCCGCGGTCACCGTTCCGTGTTCAATCCCGGTAGGAATCGCTTTGATTCCATATGCTTCAAGGCGATTTATAACCTCATTTGGCAACAAGGCCGTTGCGATATCAACGTCAGATACCGGCAAGCCAAGCAAGGTGTCGCGCACTGCGCCGCCCACATAACGCGGGCCGCCATGCGCATCATCTAAAGCCGCCAGAACCTTTTTAAGGCCGTCGGCATGCTGCCATGCGGCATCGGGCAGGCGTAACTGTGTCATGCCAGCCGCCGTACGAGATTGGCGATGATCCCCGCCGTCACGCCCCATATCCGTCGTTCGCCCCATTGCATGTCATAATAGCTACGCTGTTGCCCATTCCAAGCGGCCTCTTTTCGCACCGAATTGGCAGGATCAAGCAAGAAGGCAAGCGGCACTTCGAAATAGGCATCGACTTCTTCCGGATTGGGCTGAAGCGCAAGGTCCGGAGGGATGACGCCGATAACAGGCGCTATGCGATATCCGCTGCCGGAAAAATAGGTGTCCGCCACGCCGATGACGTCAACCATCGCAGGCGGAATGTTCAATTCTTCATGCGCCTCTCGCAAGGCCGCGGCGATCGCGTTTTCGTCGCCTGCGTCGACCTTGCCACCAGGAAAAGCCACTTGGCCCGCATGGCTGCGCAACCATGTGGGGCGCTGGGTCAATATGACACCCGGTTCCGCCCGATCCGTTATGGGAATCAAGACCGCCGCCGCGCGGTGGGTCTCGACGGCAAAGTGACGTTCGTCTTCAATTTCTATGCTGAGCGCCGGATCAAGCGCCATCTGCAACCGTTGCCGCCAATTCATGCAGGCGCATCCAGTGAGAAATGCGCGCCTTTGCTCCAGATGCTTGGCGTATCCGGATTTTCGGCAAGCGCCAAATCGGCAAGTTCATAATAGACGGAGCGCGCGAGCTTTGCCCACATCCCGCCACGCACATGCAGATACAGCAGACCGTTGCGCATTTTGATCGCGTGATCGGCATCGGCAAAAACAAGGTCGTCGCTATTCAGCCGGAACGCCAAGCTGCGTTCTGACCCTTCGCCTTCGCTTTGCAGTTCGACGGCAATGAACGGCGCATCGTCGACGATAATCGACAGCTTTTGCTGCGGCGTCACAAGCCAATATTGTCCATCGGCTTCACGGCGCAATAGGCTGGAAAAGGCGCGGATCATCGCGGGACGCGTAATTTCACCGCCCTGATGATACCATGTGCCATCTGACGCGATCCGCATTTCGCTATCGCCCGTGTTCCGGGGTTCCCAATTTTCCACCGGTGGCAATTTTCGCGCCGCAACAAGCTCCGCAATGTCGGAGAGAGTAAGCTTGGCTAAGTCGGGTGCTTCATAAGGCATGGGAACGCGATACGTTCAATCGGACCAATCGTCAAAGCTTAGTCGGCAGGCCCAAGCATGCCATGCTTTGGCAAGGTAACCATATGACTATTGCGCAGAAGCAAACGCCTTGGTTCCCAGGGTCCTGGTAAGGTCCATCCAGATGTGTCGTTGGACGAAAATCCAAAACGGCCATAATATTCCGGATCACCTATCATCACCAATGGCGCATCTTGTGGCGTCGCCGCGTTGAGCATCAATTGCATCAATCGTTTTCCAAGCCCGGTATTCTGACGATGGCTGGCGACTGCGACTGGCCCGACCAAGATCAGATCGGCCTTTCCCACCCGCACGGGCCAACACTGAATGCTCGCCAGAAGCTCTCCATCGTCCAGAATTCCAAAGGACAGATGATCGATGGCGGCCATGTCTTTGCGTAGCATATAGGCCGTTCGTGCATGCCTGTCTGTCCCGAAGGCATCATCGAGTAATGCGTTCAACGCATCTGCAGATATGCCTGAAAGGGGCGAGATATGCATATTACACTTACTGGAAAAAGGTCACATTAGCGGCGTCCCCTGTCATTGCGGACGATGTTTGTCCAATCGAATATAGTGTCAGGGGCAATAAATCGCCCGTAAATTGCCTTTCGACGGAACTTCGATTAGCATGCGTCGCTTAGATGGTTTCGTGACGCAGGAGAGAGAATTTGACCGATCAGCAAGCGCCCCGTGCGACAACAGATACGACATCGTCACTGGCTTCGGCGCAGCCGCAGGCCAAAAAAGATATTCTTGGTTATCTGGTGCTTATTGCAGGCGTTGGTGCGCTCGTCTGGGGCGCGGTCGCGGCAATTGGCACAGGATGGGGTTTCTGGGCATATACATCTGGGCTGAAGGGTGTCGCTGGGGCTTTTCTTTTGGGGATAGCGGTCATTTTGATTGGTCTTGTGCAAGAGTGGCGTGTTCGTAAATCCATTACCCCGCCATTGCGCGCGCGGCGCTGGGTTGGGATGCTAATCGCGTTGGTTTATGTTGGCTGGATTGGCACGTTTTTTGTGAAGGCACTGACTGTGCCTGCGATCCATGATGTGTCGACAGACCTCGCTGACCCCCCGGCCTTTCAGACATTGCAATTGCGCGCCGATAATCTTGATAATGTTCCCGGTGCGGACTATCCGAAGATGCGCGGCCTGACGCCGGAACAGCGTTGGGCGATGGTGCATCAAAAGGATTATGGTGATATCCGCTCGGTACGCGTGAACGAACCGGTGGCGACGGTGATTGCCAAGGCCGAGCGTCTGGCCAAAGCACGTGGTTGGGATGTAGCTATTTCCTTGCCTGAAGAAGGCCGCATGGAGGCAACCGAGACCAGCGCATTTTTCCAATTCAAGGATGATGTCGTGTTGCGCGTCCGCCCTTCGAACACAGGAGAGGGCAGTATTGTTGATATGCGCTCCGTTAGCCGTGTCGGGCAAAGCGACTTGGGCATGAATGCCAAGCGCGTCCGGTCGTTTCTGGCCGATTTAACCGGAACAGTAACGGCGGCGCAATAACGCGCCGCCGCCAGTTACCTCACTTTTTCGGAGTCAGCTTCAACAAGCGACCCTGTGAGCCAGCACGTTCGTCTTCTAGCAACCAGACAGCGCCATCGGGACCCTGTTCGACTTCCCGGATACGTGCGCCCATGTCCCATTGGTCTGCCTTTGCCGCATTTTCGCCGTCCAGCTTCACACGAACTAAGGCCTTTGCTCCAAGGCCGCCGATAAACGCGCTGCCTTTCCATGCTTTGAACATGTCGCCCGAGTAGATCATCAGACCACCGGGTGAAATGGCCGGGTTCCATGTAACCTTGGGCGCTTCAAATCCATCGCCTGCTGCGTGGTCGGGGATGTTTCTGCCGTCATAATGGTCGCCATTCGACACAGTTGGATAGCCGTAATTGGCTGCCTTTTTGACAAGGTTTAATTCATCACCGCCAGCGGGGCCCATTTCTTGGTTCCACAAACGGCCCTTTGCATCAAAGGCAATACCCAGCGGGTTGCGATGTCCGTAAGACCAGATTTGCGACTTTACGCTGCCTTGGCCGTAAAAGGGATTGTCCGATGGGACCATACCGCCGTCCGTTAGGCGCACAATTTTACCAAGATTTTGATTGAGATCCTGTGCGGGGTCAAATTTTTGCCTCTCGCCGCTGCTGATATACAACATGCCGTCTGGACCGAAGGCGAGACGATGGCCATAATGGCCTCGCCCCGAAACCTTGGGTTCCTGACGCCAGATGATTTGAACGTCGGTCAGAATAGGTTTTGCGCTTGTCACATCCAGCTTGCCGCGAACAACTGCGGCGCCAAATCCACCTTCGCCGGCTTCGGCAAAGCTCAGATAGACCAATTTGTTCTTGGCAAAGTCGGGGTGGAGAACAACATCGCCAAGACCCCCTTGGCCGCCATAAGCAACCGCAGGGACGCCTTCGACATCGACAACGGCACCTTCATTTTGCCAAAGCTTTAACTTACCCTTCTTCTCGGTCACCAGCGCGTAAGGCGTTCCGGGGACGAATGTCATGGCCCAAGGCTCGTCGAAATCGGCTATCACTGTGACGTCAAAAGGCGCGCCATTGGTTTCCGCAGGGGCGGCGTCACTGACCGAAGGCTGGCAGGTTGCGGCCAGAAATGATGCGCCTATAAGAAAAGTCAATTTGGACATGATGCAAAGCTCCATTTATTATATGCCCATCCCAATTGGTGGGTGCAGGTGCGATGTGCAAGACACTTGCATATGAAAGTTTTCCGCGCTATACGGCCATCATCCTTACATTGTGAGAACTTGGAAGGGCTGGCGCCAAATGGGGCCGGCGCGAAATGTTATTGCACGTCGAATAAGAAAGTCTGATTTTGCCTGATCTGGATAAGCTAAGCAGTTTGATTGCGCCCGAGGCGGAAGCGCTTGGCTTTGCCTTGGTGCGCGTGGCGTGGTTCTCCAATGGCGCGCAGGGTAGCGACGAGCCGACCTTGCAAGTGATGGCCGAACGTCCCGAAACGCGTCAACTTAACATTGATGATTGTGCGGCGCTCTCACACCGCATTTCTGACCTGTTTGACGAATTGGACCCAATTGTTGAGGCCTATCGCCTTGAAGTTAGCTCGCCCGGGATTGACCGGCCATTGACGCGTCTTGCCGATTTCACCGACTGGGTCGGGCATGAGGCTAAGATCGAACTGAGCGAACCGATGGATGGTCGCAAGAATATTCGTGGTGACCTGGCTGGAGTCGATGGTGAAAATATTCATGTTGATGACCGCAAGGCAGGGCGCCTAACCTTCCCATTTTCTGCACTTGGCCACGCCAAGCTGCTCTTGACAGACCGCCTGATTGCGTCGACTGCCCCCATCAACAGCGATGGGGCGGATGACGTAGAGGCTGAACCCATTCACGACGAAGCACAGGAAGACTAAGAACATGGCCAGTAGTATTGCCGCCAACAAGGCTGAATTGCTCGCAATCGCCAACGCGGTCGCCAGCGAAAAGATGATCGACAAGGCGATTGTTATCGAAGCGCTTGAAGAAGCTATCCAGCGTGCTGCTAGGGCGCG
>CAIPUN010000086.1 GCA_903868245.1 uncultured Sphingomonadales bacterium
CTTGATCTTGCCTGTTGCGGTGATTTTGAAGCGTTTCTTCACACCGCTCTTGGTCTTGAGCTTGGGCATTTTGGTCTCCTTTGTTGAGTCCGTATCAAGCCGACATGGCAGCCCTATTGGCCAGCCTGCTTATTCGGAAGGCGCGCGACTAGCGGGATTCGCAGACGAATGCAAGTCTATTGCCCGTTTGAAGGCGCGGGACTTGTGCACATCAATGGTTGCAGGCGAGCGCCTCAAGCACATCGTCGAGGCGCGCCGGATCACCCACCGCAATGACATGACCATCCGAAGCCCCGTGAAGCGGGTCTCCCGACCAGTCGCTCATCATGCCGCCTGCGCCCGTTATCACCGGAATCAAAGCCCCAAAATCATGGAGTTTCAAGCCTGCTTCCACGACGATGTCGACATGACCACTGGCGAGTAATGCGTAATTATAACAATCACCACCAAACAGCATTTTTTTATGCGCGGTTTGCGCGGCAAGCGTCATGAAATGGTCACCATCATGTTGGCTGAAATATTGCGGGCCAGATGTTGCCAGAGTCGCGTCGGCAAGCGCCCTGCATGAACGGGTTTGAACCGGCGTGCCGTTCAGCGTTGTCGGATAGCCAGCAGCACCAACCCAGCGTTCGCCGTTGATGCATTGGTCAATAACACCCAGCACGGGCCAATCGTCTTCCAACAAGGCGATCAGCGTGCCGAATATAGGACGTCCGGCCATGAAGCTGACGGTGCCGTCAATGGGGTCAATGATCCAGCGACGGCCTGATGTGCCCGCCTTCTCACCAAATTCTTCACCCATGATGCCGTCGCGCGGGCATTCGGCGTCCAATATCCGGCGGATCGCGCTTTCAGCTGCGCGGTCGGCTTCTGTTACGGGTGAGGCATCTGCCTTTGTTTCCTGTGTGAAATTTGTCCGGAAAAACGGCCGGATTGCCTGCCCGGCCGCGTCCGCCAAGCGATTGGCAAGGAGGATATCGGCCGGCGTCATCAATCGAACAAGGAGCTAACTGAGCTTTCGTCCGCAATCCGCTTGATGGCCTCACCTAATAAAGGCGCGATCGGAAGCTGGCGGATCTTTGCGCTCGCATTTGCCGCATCGGATGCAAGAATCGAATCGGTAATGACCAGCTTGCGCAGCGAGGATGCGTTTACGCGGTTGACGGCCTCACCAGACAATACGCCATGCGTAATATAGGCAACCACGTCGGATGCGCCTGCCGCTTTCAAGGCATCGGCGGCATTGCACAATGTGCCAGCGCTGTCGGCAATGTCGTCGATTAGGATGCAGAAGCGGTCTTTTACGTCGCCGATGATGTTCATAACTTCGGATACACCGGCTTTTTCACGTCGTTTGTCGACGATTGCGAGCGGCGCGTCGTCGAGGCGCTTGGCGAGCGCGCGCGCGCGGACAACGCCGCCAACATCAGGGGATACGACCGTGATATTCTTGTCGCCGTGCCGCTCTAATATGTCCGCGCTCATGACGGGTGCGCCATAGAGATTGTCGGTTGGGATATCAAAAAAGCCCTGAATCTGCCCAGCATGCAAATCAACGGTTAACACGCGGTCAGCGCCAGCTTCGGTAATGAGATTGGCAACGAGCTTTGCCGAAATCGGCGTGCGTGGTCCGGGTTTCCGGTCCTGACGCGCATAGCCGAAATAGGGCAGGACGGCGGTGATGCGCTTGGCCGACGCTCGGCGCAACGCGTCGATCATGATCAGCAGCTCCATCAAATTGTCATTTGCGGGATGGCTGGTGGATTGAATCACAAACATATCTTCGCCGCGGACATTTTCGTGAATTTCCACGAAAATTTCATTGTCGGCAAAACGGCGGACGCTGGCATTGGTCAGCGGCAATTTCATGTAATCGGCAATGCCTTGTGCTAGCGGCAGGTTGCTGTTGCCCGTCATCAATTTCATATGCGTGTCCCCGAAATCTGTTGTGCCGCTCTAGCGATGCGAGGCTGGCCTGACAATCGGCTTGCTCCGCTAGTTTGTGGACAATATGGGTGGGGGCATGACAAACCAGCTCAACATTGCAATCGCGCAGCTTAATCAGCGTGTCGGTGACCTAACCGGTAATGCTGCGGCAATGCTGGAATGGCGGGCGAAGGCCGTGTCAGCTGATCTGATTGTGTTTCCGGAGCAGCAACTGATTGGCTACCCTGCCGAGGATCTGGTTTTAAAGCCTGCATTTGCGGCACGTGCTGCCGAAGCATTGGCCAAGCTTGCGGCTGCGACTGCTGATGGCGGACCGGCAATGCTCGTTGGCTCGATCTTTGCGGATGATGGTGCGTTATATAACGGCATTGCTTTGCTCGACGGCGGGCGGATAGCCGCCGTCCGATACAAGCATGAACTGCCCAATTACGGGACTTTTGATGAAAAGCGTATTTTTGCGTCGGGTCCATTGCCAGAGCCTATCGAATTTCGGGGTGTGCGTCTGGGTGTGCCTATTTGTGAAGATGGTTGGTTGGCACCGGTCAGCCTGCATTTAAAGCAACGCGGCGCGGAGCTGCTGATATCGACCAATGGCAGCCCTTATGAAATCGACAAGGATGATCGGCGGCTGGAAGAAGTTTTTGCGGCGCGGGTCCGCGAAACCGGATTGCCGTTAATGTTCCTAAATAGGGTGGGCGGACAGGATGAGCTCGTCTTTGACGGCTGCTCCTTTGTGCTCAATGCAGATGGTGTAGTTGCGCATCGCTTGCCAGATTGGGAAGAACATCTGCGCATGACGCATTGGCACCGCCGGGCAGGGGGCTGGGAATGTGCCGATGGCGCCAAGGCGCTGTGGGAGGAGCATCCCGCCGACATTTATAGTGCGATGGTCGTCGGCTTGCGCGATTATGTCGACACCAACCGCTTTCCGGGCGTGGTGCTTGGCATGTCGGGTGGTATCGACAGCGCTTTATGTGCCGCTATCGCCGCGGACGCCCTTGGACCTGATCGCGTTTGGTGCGTTATGCTGCCCAGTCGCTACACCAGCCAATCGAGCCTACATGACGCCGCCGAATGCGCCGCGATGATTGGCTGTAAACTTGACACAATCCCCATTTCGCCTGCGGTAGAGGCGTTAGATGACATGCTGTCGGGTAGTTTCACCGGCCGCAACGCCGATATCACCGAGGAAAATATTCAGTCACGTATTCGTGGGCTCACGCTCATGGCATTGTCCAACAAATTTGGTCACATGCTGCTAACAACCGGCAACAAGAGCGAGATGAGCGTTGGTTATGCGACGATCTATGGCGACATGGCCGGCGGATATAATCCGTTGAAGGATGCCTATAAGATGACCGTCTTTGCCATTTCAAAATGGCGGAACAGTCACAAGCCAAGATTTGCCCTTGGGCCTGACGGGCCAGTGATTCCGGATAACATCATCACCAAGCCACCAAGCGCGGAATTACGACCGGACCAGAAAGACAGCGATTCGCTGCCCGATTATCCCATTCTGGATAAGATGCTCCATGCCTTGGTGGAGGAGGAGCGTTCCGTGGATGAGGTTGTCGCACTTGGCTTTGACAGAGATGCGGTCACGCGGATCGAACGTTTGCTATATCTCGCCGAGTATAAACGGCGGCAGGCACCGCCGGGCGTAAAGCTTGGGACACGCAATTTTGGCCGCGACCGGCGTTACCCGATCACCAATGCCTTCCGCAGCGGCGGATAATCTGCTCGCCTTGAAAGTGGGCACTGGAAATCGCGCAGCGCGCGCCTTATTGGAGTGCCATGGCGTTTTTCAAAGATGTATCGTTCCGCAATGCTGGCCGCGACCTTATCGGGTTTCTGCGCACGTCAGGCAGACATAGCCCCTGGTTGTTTTTGGCGGCCTGCCTGCCGACGGCAATCATCATCTATACATTTTATCTCGATTCCATCGCGAAGGCTACGCCACCGCCGCGTGAAATCATTTATATTGAAAGCTGGCCCGCCACACGCTCACTTGAAGAGACTAAGGCTGCGATAGCGGAGCGCCAGAAGCTGAAAGACGAAATGCGCGCGCGCGAAAAGGAAGCATATAAAGCCTTTGGACGGGCCGTCGGTATGGACGTCGACAAGATAGAACGCGAAGCACAAAGCGCGCAGGAAGCTAAAAAAGCCGTTGCGGCTCCGGCTTCTGCAGGAGCAGGGCAATAGCTATCGCCAGCGACCTTCGGTTCATGGCGGCGGCTTTGTCGCTGGCTGAACGCGGTGTTGGACGAACGGGTCAAAATCCCTCCGTCGGCTGTATCATCGTGAAAGACGACCGCGTCGTTGGCCGCGGATGGACACAGCCCGGTGGCCGTCCACATGCAGAGGCCATGGCGCTTGCGCAAGCCGGAGAAGCGGCGCGGGGCAGTACCATTTACGTTACGCTTGAACCTTGCGCCCATATGTCACAACGCGGCCCGGCCTGTGCCCAGTTAGTAGCGGCAGCAGAGCCCGCAAGAGTTGTCATTGCATTGCAAGACCCCGATCCTCGTACGGCCGGTGCGGGTATGGAGGCGCTCAAAGCCGCGGGCATCGCAGTCACCTCTGACGTCATGGCATCCCAAGCGCGACAAAGCCTAGCTGGCTTTATGAGCCGGATAGAGCGCGGGCGCCCTTTTGTAACCTTGAAGATCGCAAGTTCGCTAGATGGCCAAATCGCGATGGCGGATGGCAGCAGCCGGTGGATTACGGGCGACGTTGCGCGCGCGCATAGTCATGTCGAACGGGCGCGCACTGAGGCAATTTTGGTGGGGGCAGGGACCGTTCGTACCGATACCCCGCAACTTAATGTCCGGCTTGCTGGGCTGGGCGCATATCAACCCCGCAGGATCATGCTTGGCAGCGCCGACGCGCCGCAGGGTTGGGAGGCTATTCGTACGCCGCATGATATTGAAAAGTTGGGCTGCAACAGTTTGCTAGTTGAAGGCGGTGCGGCGACAGCGGCAGCTTTCTTGCGCGACGGGCTTGTTGACAGGCTCATGCTATATCGCGCACCTATATTAATTGGCGCTGGCAAGGCATGTTTGAACGACATCGGCCTTGCCCAACTTAACGATGCCCACGGAAGCTGGCAGCTTATGGATTCCCGCAACCTTGGTAAAGACCGACTCGAAGTCTACGAAAAAGCGAATTAGAAAAAGGGTGCAGCATATATGTTTACAGGTATCATCACGGACGTTGGCAGCATTCGGAAATCCGAACAGCGTGGTGATCTGCGCCTCGTGATATCCTGCGCCTATGACATGGATACTGTTGCCATTGGAGCATCTATTGCCTGTTCGGGTGTATGCCTGACTGTGGTTGATAAAGGCGATGGATGGTTCGCGATTGATGCATCGGCAGAAACCATTTCGCGCACAGCAGCGGGCATGTGGGAGCAAGGCACCCGACTGAACCTCGAACGCGCCTTAAAAGTTGGCGATGAACTGGGCGGACATATCGTTACCGGCCATGTCGATGGTGTTGGACAAATCGTCGCCAGCGAAACAATTGGGGACAGTTGGAAAGTAACGGTTGCGGCGCCATCTTCGCTTGCGGCTTATATTGCGGCGAAGGGCTCAATCACAGTCGACGGCGTATCGCTTACCGTCAACGACATTGCAGACCAAGCTGATGGCACAGCGCATTTTATGCTGAATATCATTCCGCACACGGCGCAGATGACTACCTTAGACACGCTCGATGTTGGACGGCACGTCAATTTGGAAATTGACGTGCTTGCCCGCTATCTCAAACGGATGGAGGATATCCGCGCGCGTTAAAAGGGCAACCAGCGCTGCTTTTTGGAAAAGCGCATGTAGCCCACATTTGCGCCCAGCCTAAGTCCTGCGCCTACCCGTATCGGGATCAATACGACATCGCCGCGACGCAGGTAGCTGGCATTGAAGCCGCCACCTAAATAGGCAGCGCCTTCTGCCGCTGCGAAGCGTTCGTAGATGTCTTCTGTGTCGTACAGATTATAAACTAAAATGAAGGTGTTTCCCGCATTTGCCCCTGCGTCAGGACCAATGGAGGGACCGGTCCAATAGACTGGCTTCTGGCCCTCGACGCGGTGGTTCAACGTGCCAGATCCATAACGAAGGCCAACCAAAAAAGCACCGCCGCCTTCACGCCCCACAATATATCCATTAGGGCGCCCCTGTTTTTTGAGGATATCCTCAATTAACAAACCAAGCCCTTGTGCGCCTTTTCCAAACACGCCCTCGGCAGCGCCAATAAGGTCGTCTTGCTGATATGTGTCGCCTGTCGGCACGGCCACTTGCGCTTCTGCAATGTCGGGTTGGGCGGCGGAGCCATCTGCGGGCATGGCTTCGGTTGGCACGCCATCTTGCATGACCGTTTCGCCTTGCGCCATTGGCGCATTACCCGAGCTGGCATCTGGGCTAGCAGGCGGGGTACCAAGATCTGCATCAATCGCGTCATTTGGATCAACATTACTGATCTGCGCCTGTGCGGGCGAAGAAACAAGCGCGCCTGCCGCCAGCAGCATCACCAGATAATGTATCGGTTTTTTTAATCCCATTTTCGCCAAAAACATGTGGACCCACCTCAAAAGTTATATTTCCTGCGCTATGGACTATCTGGATGAGCGCATGATGAACAGGCGATAAAGCAAGTTCACTGCGCGTCAAATTGAACCTGCACTCTTAATTTTCTTCTTATCTGTCGTCCGTGTCAATAACCATTGCAGCCAAATGCTTGGGCCGCTATAGGCCGCCGATGCCAAGCGCACTGGAGACGTGGGTGAGTGGCTGAAACCAACGGTTTGCTAAACCGTCGTACTGGTAAATCCGGTACCGAGGGTTCGAATCCCTCCGTCTCCGCCA
>CAIPUN010000087.1 GCA_903868245.1 uncultured Sphingomonadales bacterium
GCGGTCATCGGTATACAGATGCACTGGCTTTTGATTGGCCATCCACGCCGTGATGACATAAGCGATCAGTGTCCAGGGAAAGCCGCCCATCAGCGTGAGCATGACGGTGCCTAAGCGAACCCACAGAACATCAACGCCGGTGTAGTCGGCAATCCCGGCGCAGACGCCTTTCCATTTGGCATTCTGCTTATCGAGATAGAATTTGGTGTGTTTCCCTGACATATCAGCGGCTCCTTTCCGGCCTACGTACATTTTCTGGGTTAAAATCCGGTGAATCAAGTTCCATGCGGCGTGGTTGCCAATTGGGATTTTCCTGCGCGACCAACCGCTCCACGGTGTCGAGGCGATCTTCCAACCGGCGCGCCAATTCATGCATGTCGCCAAGCATCCGCTCATCGTCATTGGTCAGCGTTGCAGCCGTTTTCCAGCGTGTCACATAATGGAGCACGAGCCATGGGAGGGCGACGAACAGCATTCCCACGACCATTACGGGGACAAGAACATCTTCCATCGCTTAAGCTCCCTTCTTCTGGTCGGCCTGCATGGCCTTTTTCATTTCTTCCAATTCAGCGTCGACGACATCGAAGCTTTCAAGTGCAGCGATTTCGTCACCCAAAGTGCGCGGCGCTTCGGACCCGATAGATAGTGCGTCAGCATAACCTTGCGCTTCATCGACGCGGCGTTCGAGGACATCAAAGCGCGAGAATGCCTCGCGGACTTTGTCCCCATTGTACATGGTGCGCAGCTTGACTTGATTTTCGGCGCTTTCCAAACGCGTCATCAGTGCATTTTGGCGGCTGCGGGCGTCGGCGAGCTTTTTCTGCAGCTTGTGAATATCCTGCTCGGAGGCCTTGAGTGCATCGTTCAGAACATCGACTTCCGTGGTCAATTGCTCTTTCATATCGGTCGCCTTGCGCTTTTCCAACAAGGCCGCTTTTGCGAGGTCTTCACGGTCCTTTGAAAGCGCCAGATGCGCTTTGTCGGTCCAGTCGGTTTCCAGCGTGTTCAACTTGTCGATATGGCGGCGTAGCTCTTTCTGGTCGGCAATCGTGCGGGCGGCAGAGGCCCGAACCTCAACCAGCGTTTCTTCCATTTCCAATATGATCATGCGGATCATTTTGGCGGGGTCCTGCGACTTGTCGAGAAGGTCGGTCACATTGGCAGCGATGATATCGCGGGTTCGTGAAAATATGCCCATGGGGTAACTCCGATAATGTAAATTGCTAACTTCATTCAAAAAAGTGGCGACCGGGTGCCTTTGGGAGGGGGAGGGGGAGCTAGGGCACTCCGGTCGCAGGTTACCGAAGTCAGGCAAGATAGCTGACAACGATCGACCTATTCGGTTGGCTGTGTGCGTTGATCTCGCCGCTGTTGCGGTGGTTGAGAACTGACACGGCATAGCTGGTAAAGATCATCGTGAATGACACAGCGACCGCCAACCATAGGTGGCTATCTTGACCGTTAGCGTAATTGCCGATTTCGATGTCTTTGCGCATGGCATGTATTTCCTGTGTTGGTTGCCCATATTACTGGCTTGAATAATGCTTTGCAGGGACTGTGCCAATTTGCGTTTTTCTTGCATTTCTGCCGTTTCTCAAAATTTACATATGTAAAGCGCTAGTAATTATTGCCACTCTATGGTGAAATATGCCAATATTTGAAAATGGACCGGGACAACGTTCAATTCATTGGCCAATCAACGGCATTTTTGGACGCCGTGGAGCGTGCAAGCCGCGCTGCGCCGCTCAATCGCCCTATATTAGTGGTGGGAGAGCGCGGGACAGGTAAGGAGTTGATTGCCGAGCGTCTGCATCGCCTAAGTGCGCGCTGGGATGGGCCTTTGGTCACGATAAATTGCGCAGCTTTGCCGGAAACGCTGATTGAGGCGGAGTTGTTCGGGCATGAGGCCGGGGCCTTTACTGGTGCAACACGGGCACGCGAGGGGCGCTTCGAAGAGGCCGATGGCGGCACATTGTTTCTGGATGAACTTGGTACCTTAAGCATGGGCGCGCAGGAACGACTGTTGCGTGCGGTCGAATATGGCGAGGTTACACGGATCGGTTCATCGCGGCCTATGCGCGTTGACGTGCGCATCGTAGCCGCGACCAATGAGCATCTGCCCAATATGGTCGACAAGGGGCGGTTCAGGGCCGACTTGCTGGACCGTTTATGCTTTGAGGTCATCACTTTGCCGCCGCTGCGAGTACGCGAAGGTGATATTGAGGTTCTGTCCGAACATTATGGACGCAAGATGGCGGCGGAATTGGGCTGGGAGGGCTGGCCCGGATTTGGTGAAGTTGCAACCCGCGCTTTGGAAAATCATATTTGGCCGGGCAATGTCCGCGAACTGCGCAATGTTGTGGAGCGCGCTGTGTATCGATGGGCCGACCCCGCACAGCCAGTCGATTATATTCAATTTGACCCGTTTGACAGCCCGTGGCGTGGCGGCGTTGCGGCGTCTGCGCCTGCGCAGGTGCAAGCCAATAATCAGAATAGTGTCGTCGAACCGCGGCTTGCGACGGACCTCAGCCTAGTTGGGGATGTGACGGACTTCCGCGAGGCAACGGAGAAATATGAAAAAGCGGTGTTGGAGCACGCGCTCGCCAAATGTCGTTACAACCAGCGCCAGACCGCCAAGGCGCTTAATCTCAGCTATGACCAATTACGCCACACGTTGAAAAAACACGATCTGTTGGGATAAAAAAAGGGGCAGCATGTGCCGCCCCTTCTTTGAAATCCAGATATGCGGGTTTAGCCGCCGTTAAAGCTGACCATCGTGTACAGCATCGGGATCGACAGCAATGTGTTCAAGCGTGATGTCATCATCGCAGTGGTCGCTGCCTTCGCCTTTGTTGCGTCGTCCGCTTCGACAATGCCAAGCGCTTTCTTTTGGTTTGGCCAGATGATGAACCAGACGTTGAACGCCATGATAACGGCAAGCCACATGCCAACGCCGATAAGCTTATAAGGGTCTTGCAGCGTAAACGCCTGATGGGCGTAGCCAGCTTGAACGGCAATGATGAGACCAAACAATACGGTCAGCGCCGCGCCCCAGCGAAAGAAGAACAACGCCGAGGGTGCAATGTGCTTCGAAATACATGGCTTTAGCTCAGCAGGCACCTTCGGCATGGTGGGGATTTGTACGAAATTGAAATAATACAATAATCCGATCCAGACGATCCCGAAAAATGTATGCAGCCAGCGCGTGATTGCTTGCGCCGTGACTCCATCGCCATGCAAGCCAAACATTAAGGCCAACGACAGCACTAGCCCAGCGACCAGCACCAGATGTAGATTTCCAAAAAACTTCGCCATTTTTTCCTCCTGTAGGCATTCAGGCGGTATCGCCCCTGATAAGATGCTGACTATCTGGGTGATAGCAGCTTGTCACATAATTTCTGCTTCTGCAGTATTTGATTACTGTTAAGGCATGTCACGCTCTGACCAATAGCCTTGCTTATCCCTGCGGTGGATGCTCGGCGTCGTTGCTAAGCTTTAAGCCATGACGCATGAGCATGGGGATATTAATTAAGGCGAATAAAAAGGTGAGGGCGGTTACGCCCCACACTTTGATCGACAGCCAGGTATCAAACGAAAACCATTCCGGCTGGCGGAAAATCTCGTTTAATCCCGCGAGTACCAAGAAAAACAGACCCCAGTGCAATGACAGCTTTAACCAGCCAGATTCGCTCAGACCCTGATAGGCCGCTTCCAGCACATATTTCAGCATGGCTTTGCCGCGCAACCAGCCACCCAGTAACAGAATAGCGAAAAAGGCATAAATGATTGTCGGCTTAATCTGGATAAAGCGTTCATCGTGAAACCATATAGTCAGCGCGCCGAAAAATACGCCCAGCGCGGCCGTTAACTTTAACATTGGCGAAATTTTGCCCAGTTTGAACTTTGACACGATCACCGCGACGATGATTGCTGCCATAAAAGCCGCGGTACCGACAATTGCGCCTTGTTTCGGATCCGCATCGGAACTGCCCAATTTCGACGCGATAAAGAACAAAAATAAGGGCCCAAAATCGAGAACAAAGTTCAGCGTGCCTGATGGCTTTTGCTTAGGAGGGGCCTCGTTCACAACGAACCGCCGCTAATCGCCCGAGCAACATCTTGCGGGTTAAATGGGCGCAAATCATCAATCGCTTCGCCCACGCCAATGGCGTGGATAGGCAGGCCGAATTGCTTGGCCGCCGCGACCAATATGCCGCCGCGCGCGCTGCCGTCCAATTTTGTCATCACAAGCCCGGTCACGTCAGCGACCTCCTTAAAGGTTTCAATCTGTGACAACGCATTTTGACCTGTAGTGGCGTCCAGCACGAGCACAACATTATGCGGTGCGGCCGGGTTCAGGCGGCCCAATACCCGCCGGATTTTGGCAAGTTCATCCATCAGTTCGCGTTTATTTTGTAAACGACCAGCAGTATCGACGATGAGGACATCGATCCCTTCGGCGGTTGCCTTTTTGACCGCGTCAAACACGACGCCTGCTGCATCGCCGCCTTCGGGGCCAGTGACAATCGGCACGCCAATGCGTTCAGCCCAAATCTTCAACTGGCCAATGGCGGCTGCCCGGAATGTATCTCCAGCGGCCAGCATGACGCCATAATCTTGTTCCAGGAACAGATTAGCGAGCTTTGCGATTGTCGTGGTTTTTCCTGATCCATTGACGCCAATGACCAAAATGACTTGAGGGCGCGGGAAAGCATCAATTTCCAACGGGGACGCGACCGGCGCCAGGACCGAGGCAATTTCATCCTCGACAATCTGCCTTATGCCGTTGGCATCAATGCCTTTGTCAAAACGGCCAACGGCAATCTTGTCGCGAATTTGCGACGCCATGGCCGGGCCTAAGTCAGAGGCAATCAACGCATCCTCAATCTCGTCAAGATCGCTTGCGTCAAGCTTCGCCTTGGTGACAAGTCCAGCAATATTCTCGGTCAGCTTACCTGATGTTTTTTTAAGGCCACCGAACAAACGGTTCGTCCACCCAGCATTTTCGCTCATTCGATAACCTCTGCCTGTAAAACTTCGTCTTGGATATGGGTTATGCGGGCCGATACGACACGGCCTTCCGGCATCCTCTTATCAAGCTTCAGATACGCGAAATTTTCAGCATGACCAGCGTATCCGCCGCTTTCGACGGCAACATACTGCTGGGTGCCAATAAGCGCTCGGGCCCAAACGGCTTTTTCGGCGGCAACAGCATCGCGCAATATCTTTGCGCGGGACTTGATTGTCTGCGGCGGCAATTGCGGCATGCGCGCCGCTGGCGTGCCCTTTTTGGGTGAGTAAGGAAAAATATGCCCATGAACGATGTTGCATTGGCGCACGAGATCGACACTGTTGGCAAACATGGCGTCATCCTCAGTCGGAAAACCGGCGATGATGTCAGCGCCAATGGTAATGTCCGGCCTTTTTGCCTGCAGTCGCGCAACAAGTTCAATCGCCAGTTCACGGCTGTGGCGCCGTTTCATGCGCTTCAGGATCATGTTGTCGCCTGCCTGCAATGACAGATGGACATGTGGCATGACGCGCGCTTCGCCGGTCAGCAGGTCAAACAGCCGCGCGTCAATTTCGACTCCGTCAATGGATGAAAGACGCAGGCGCTGAAGGTCTGGCACAAGCTTCAAGATGCGTTCGACCAATGAACCCAAATTAGGCTGTCCGGGAAGGTCATGGCCATAGCTGGTGA
>CAIPUN010000088.1 GCA_903868245.1 uncultured Sphingomonadales bacterium
AATTTTCGGCGATGAATGTGCGCACTTCCTTCTGGAAGGCGATTTCTGCGGGGCTGAATTCCAGTTGCATCACGATTCTCCTAAAAAGCTGCTTTTGAACTAGTCGACGTTTACGTAAACGTCAATTGAATCTCACCGTGCTTTCACATAGCTGCCTGGAGCCGATTCTAGAGCCTTCAGCGTGCCTTGGCCAGGTTGACGCGCGCCAGTTGATGGAACGCATGCGTTGCCCTTCTCTGTCAGCCAGACGACCCAATCGGGCCACCAGCTACCCTTTGTCTCCGAGGCACTTTCAATGAACGCAGCATATGAGGTCGGCGCGGCGTCATTGGTCCAATATTGATATTTCATCTGTGCAGGCGGGTTTACGACACCTGCAATATGCCCGCTGCCCGCCAGCACGAATTTGGTCGGACCAGTGAAATGCTCCTGCAGTTTCCAGACGCTTTCTGCAGGCGCAATATGATCCTCGCGGCCAGCTTGAATATAGGTCGGTGTTTTCACGCGGCGCAGGTCAATTGGGGTGCCGAGTACCGATAAATCATCTGGCCTCACGAGCCGGTTTTCGCGATAGAGGTCTACAAGATAGTTGCGGTGCCATTTGGCCGGCAGATTGGTAACGTCGCCATTCCAGTGCAGCAAATCGAAGGCAGGATAGTCTTCACCCAGCAGATAATTTTTGACGACCGTGGACCATATCAAATCCTTACTTCGTATCATATTGAAGGTCAGCGCGAGGAAACGGCCATCTAAATACCCCTGCGGTGCACTCAACGCCTCCGTCATCGCAATCTGCTGATCATCAATAAAATGTAAAAGTTCGCCACTGGAACTGAAATCGACCTGTGCGGTAAAAAAGGTCGCGCTACGCACTTTGTCAGCGGCATCGGTTGCCGCGAGGATCGCAAGCGTCGCCGCCAAGGTGGTACCCGCAACACAATAGCCTATTGTATGGACATCTGGCACATCAAGCGCGCTGCGCACGGTATCAATCGCGTCAATTTGCGCCGCGATGTAATCGTCCCAGATGACGTCCTTCATCGAAGCGTCAGCCGATTTCCATGACACAATAAAAACCGTGATGCCTTGATCGACGCAATATTTGATGAAGCTTTTTTCTGCGGTGAGATCGAGAATATAAAAACGGTTGATCCAAGGCGGGAAAATGATGAGCGGGGTTTCCAGCACATTTTTCGTGGTCGGATCGTATTGAATGAGTTGAAACAACGGCGTTTGGTGCACGACCTTGCCCGGCGTTGATGCGATGTTTTCGCCAAGTGTAAACGCGCTAGAATCGGTATGCGTCAATTGCCCGCGCTGCATGTCCTGCATCAGGTGCTGTATCCCCGCCATCAGACTCGCGCCCTTAGTCTCCATGGCACGTTCCAGCGCTACGGGGTTGGTGAAAGGCGAGTTCGCAGGGCTCATCGCGTCGATTATGCTGCGCAAGGCAAAGCCCATTTTTGCTTTGTCGTGTTCGGACAAGCCTTCCAATTGGTCCGCCGCGGCCAACATATATTCGGACATGACCTGATAGCTTTGCCGCATAAGGTCAAAAACTGGATGCTCCCATTGCGGCGCTGTAAAACGGCGATCTGTTGTATCTACTTTGTCCCGGCCAGCTTTGGCCAACGGTTCCAATACAGTTCCCCAAGCATCCAATGCCGCGCGATAGGCCGTTAACGGATCAGTCGTTGCCGCGCCCGATTGCGCGAACAATTTCATGAACTGCGTCGGGTCCATGAAGGGCGGTATTTCGGATGAGTCGGCCATATCGATAGGCATATCAAAGCAAATGAAATTGTCGAAGATTGTTTTGTTGTGCGGCGCAGCATGGACATTCGATAAAAAAGAGCGCAAAGGCGCGCCATAATGA
>CAIPUN010000089.1 GCA_903868245.1 uncultured Sphingomonadales bacterium
AGCCAGCGGGTCAGGCTTGGGCTTGGGGATGATGAAGCGGGAAAGAACGCCTTTGCGGCGCAGGCTCTCAACATCACCAAACGACAACGCTTGCTCCACTACATCGCTCACCTCTTGCCGGAAGGCTTCGTGCTGTTCGATGGCGCGAAAAAGAGCCTTTTTATATGTGCCTTCTGAATTAGCCAGTTCCATCGCCTTGCGTTGAATGTCGGTCATTATCTTAGCCTCGTTATGAAGGTGACGCCCTCAACAGTGCGGCACTTAAATGCCTTGCCGTTCCTGATGCCATATTGCGAGACGTTGCGGCTGGTGCGCTTTGCATCGCCGCGCTTGGCGGCTGGCATAGTGCCAACCTCGCCGACTTCTAGCGTTCCCATTGGGTAAAACATCGGGCGGCTCATGATGGTAACCTTTCTATTTCTCGGACTATCGCCCTCAGTTCGGCCAATGCGATAAAGAAAGAGTCCGACACCCTGACATCATGCTTCACGCAGTCGTTAATAAATTCGTTGTGTATGCTCATGCGTCCGTTGATGAGGTCGAGGATGCGTTTGCGCTCCGCGATGGTCGCTTGGCCTGCCAATGCGCGATTGTGTTCGTCGCAGTATGCGTCGGCTTCTTCTTCGCTGTCGAACGTTATTTCAGGGTCGTTTACCAAATACCACCCGCGCCCGTCCTCTCTCCAAACCAGCCATTGCTCTTGCACTTCGTTCATGGTCGCACCTGCTCGGCAATGGCAAAAGGTATTGCTAGGATGGTTACAGTCGTTATTGCATAAAAACCCCAATCAAACCCAGTGTTTTGAGCAAGGTCGCCAACCCACAAACCAACCCTTACAGCCATACAAATATATGCGATTATGGCGGCTACGGCGGCTATAATAGTTAATGCGATCATTTCAGCAGTCCCCGCGCTACGCAGGCTTGGCGCAGATGCTCCGGCCTAAACCCCCAGACCTTATAGACGCTGCCATAGGTCTGGCAGATTAGCGACATATGGCGCTCATGGGCCTGCATTTCGGCCTTGAGGCGCTCGTGCTTCTTAAATGCGCGGGCTGCTACGCGTAGCAGGTCAAGCTGCGCGTCAATGCCTTTTTCGTCGTCGTTTTCGGTTGGGTCGATAACTTTCATCTCAAACATGGTTCAGTTTCCTTTACAGTTCTATTGTTGTAGTGGGCTTAGGCCGGCGGTCGTTCAGTCGTGCCAGCCAGTAGGCTTGGTCGGGGCCGTGTGTGCGCTTGGCATGGTATTTGAACAGCGCAAGGGCTAGGTCATCATATCCCTGTTGCTTGTGCGTCACGATTAGCGGCGACGGGGCCATCGGCTTAAGGTTGGGCCGATAGTCGCGCTGCCCTACGCAGGCGCTTTCTATGTCGCGCAACGTCAGGTTAAGGTTACGCTCCCTGTTGATGTATTGCATAACCGCCGACTTGTCGGTGATGTAGCTGCACAGTTGCCGTATCTTGGCGCGTAGGTTCCTATCCATTGCGCTTGTCCTTTTTGCGGTATTTGCCGGTTAATGGATCGCGCAGGATGCCGTTGCGCTTCCAGTATAGCAATTCTTCGGCTGTCATTGTCCACAAGGCTTGCCAGCGGCTGCCATCCCTTTCGGACGCCCAAAGCAGATATAGGGTAAACGCTTGCGCGATTAGCAGCGCAACGATTGCGATTTCATATTGGTTCATTTTAATCCTCCAGTAATAATGTGAGCAGGAACAATCCTGCTGCGGCTAGCAGCGCGGTCATTCGGCCATATCGTCCAACAGGGCGTTATTCTCAGCCACTAAACGGTCGTATTGTATCTGCAACGCCTCTAGCTCATCTACAGCGTCTATCAGACGCTCCAGACGTTCCAGCAGGACAAATTCTAATTCGGTGCGGACGTTGTCCGATGCGTAACGCGTCAATTCGCAGTCGTGCATCATGCGGAGATAGTTGCGGTCATTGGTCATTGGTTTAGTTTCCTTTCAATGTGTGAATGATTGCCCATATCGCCAGCGCGCCAGCGCCAGCGAATAGGGATAGAGCGGCGATATGGGCGATCATGCTACCGCTTCCGCCGGTGCGTAATGGTCGCGCAGCGCGTCCCAATCGACACTGTTAAGGTCAAGCATATCCCAAATGAAACCGGCGGTGGTGCTATCTTTACCGATCAAATCGTAAACATATTCTTCGACCATATCGCGCAGATATTCAGGGGAGAAGTCGAAGCCATCTTCCGCCAATTCTGCCCAATGATCACCGAACCA
>CAIPUN010000090.1 GCA_903868245.1 uncultured Sphingomonadales bacterium
ACTCAGCATCTGGTTCAACCACTACCTTGCATAATATTAAGAAATATCGAAAAATATTTGATTTATTTGACAAAAACTGGCTAGGTATCTTCGATTATATGGCTGATAATACAGTCCATCCAAAATTCAATTCGTTTTTGAGAGCGTTCAGGCATTTATTTGTGCCATTACGCTCAACTATCCTTCGGACCCGCGGGCGCTGTCGGCTTTCCGTTGGTGTTCAGTCACGGAATCGCGCTGCAATCGGGAAAGCACGCATGCTCATACCTTCTACACTTTCTAAAAGGCAAAAAGCGCCGTTGCATCGCTTGAAAAAGTGATCTGTGCCTTATCGGACACGACTATGCACTCGCCCTTTCCCACGCTCCCCCCGTCTGTATGGACTTGCCCTGACAGCGGAATAATCCAGACATTCCCTGAAGCTTGCAACGCCGACACATCGTCCATGTCACTGACATACCAAAGTTGAAAATGTGGGCCGCCAACAAGCTGGGTTCCGAGCACCGCTCGTCCAGACCGAGCGTCCGTATATGGTGTCGCGGATGATACCGCCACTCCGTCGTGCAGATGCAGCTCGCGATCGCGGCCGTAAGCATACAGGCGATAGGTGATGTCCGCCTATTGTTGAACTTCGACAAGACTTATGCCGGCGCCGATGGCGTGGACGGTGCCGGCAGGAATATAAAAATAGTCTCCCGCAGATACTTTCTTCCAGTCCATCAACCCTTCAATCTCGCCTGAAAGCGACGCCGCGTAAAGTTCTTCGCCGCTGAGCAGGCGCTTCGTCCCAATTCCAATTACCGCGTCAGGCTCCGCGTCCACAACGTACCAACACTCCTCCTTGCCTGAAGGCATGCCGCGTGCGTTTGCCTGCGCGTCGTCGGGGTGTACTTGGATGGAGAGCCTCTCGGACGTGAACAACCATTTCACCAAAATCGGCAAAGGCGCTTGGGTGTCGGCGCTGTACCATATCTCGCCAACGCGGCGGCCGCTCAGGGGGCCGAATTCCGACGAAACGTCCGTTCGACCCCACGGCTTGTCAACCAGATGCTTATTTAACTTCATGCCAAGATCAATAGCAGGGCAAGCCCGCTGGTGCACTGCAAAAATTGCATGGGGCTGTTTACTCAATTAAGTAAATCTAGGTCGTAATTGCATTGCTACTCTGCATTTTCGGCAATCCGGAATAGTAATAGTTTTTTCTGGGTTTGACAGCTATTGCCAGATTAGAAATGACTGCCTCTCATTATCACGCCCAAAATCTGGAGACTTTGTGACTATAACTCCTGTAATATTATCTGGTGGGGGCGGTACGCGGCTTTGGCCGTTATCGACGCCGCAAACGCCGAAGCAGTTTTTGGCCCTGACCGGCAAGCACACCATGTTTCAGCTGACGGTATTGCGGGTCATGGACCGTGAGCGCTTTGCCGCTCCGATTATCGTAGCCAACGCCGCGCATGCGGGGATTGTCAGTGACCAATTGGCTGCAATCGGCGTCAACGATGCGACCATTTTACTTGAACCCTGCGCCCGCAATACAGCGCCGGCGATTGCACTGGCTGCGCTCACAGTAAGTGCGCCGCAATCGGTGATGCTGGTGATGCCAAGCGACCATGTCATCGCCGACGAAGCTGCTTTTCACGGGGCAACCGAGGCACTTTTACCTGTAGTGCGGGATGGTTGGCTCGCCACTTATGGGATCAACCCCACTGGCCCCGAGACAGGCTATGGCTATATCCAAATGGGTTCAGCCGTTGGCGCCGGCGTTCAGGCCGTGCAGCGTTTTGTAGAAAAGCCTGAATCCGCCCGCGCCGCAGCCATGATTGAGGCTGGGGACCATGTGTGGAATGGCGGCATTTTCCTCTTCCGCGCGGACAGTTATTTGAACGCAGTTGAGGCACTTGCCTCGGAAATGGGTGCAGCAGT
>CAIPUN010000091.1 GCA_903868245.1 uncultured Sphingomonadales bacterium
GACACGCAATTGGCAGGCTGTCGCGACCTTATTGACATTCTGCCCGCCTGGTCCGGTTGAGGCCAAGAAGGTTTCTTCAAGATATTCTTCGGGAAGGTCAAAGGCCATAATGACGGTTTTAACAGCCAACGCCACATTTTGCCAATGTCACAACCGTTCGGCTAACGCTGAGGTCGATTACCGCGAGTCCACCAGAACGATTTCGGCGTCCTCGATTGCGGTTATGGTGACCGCCCCTTCTCCGATGGCCACGCCATCGCGGGCATGTGCACGGTGACCATCAATTTCAATCGCGCCACTAGCTGGCACCATATAGGCATGACGATTTGGGCCAATGGCATATTCGAGGCATTCACCCGCCTTAATGGTCGCGCCAAGGACGCGGGCGTCGGTGCGGATAGGTAAGGCATCGCTATCTTCTTCGAAGCCGCTAGCCAGGATTTGCCATGCGCCCGAACGGTCATTCTTAGGGAATGGCTTTGCACCCCAACTTGGGTCGCCACCCGTTCGATTTGGTATGATCCAGATTTGGAACAAGGTGGTTGGCTCATTCTCCAGATTATACTCCGCGTGGCGAATGCCACTGCCTGCGCTCATAACTTGAACATCGCCAGCTGCCGTGCGGCCTTCATTGCCGAGGCTATCCTTGTGCGTGATAGCGCCGGTGCGGACATATGTGATTATTTCCATATCGGCATGGGGATGAGGCGGAAAGCCAGACTGGGGTGCAATCACGTCGTCATTCCAGACGCGGATTGAGCCCCAGCTCATCCGTGCCGCGTCGTGATAGCTGCCGAATGAAAAATGATGATGGGCGTCAAGCCAGCCATGGTTCGCCGCGCCAAGCGTTGCAAAAGGTCGAATTTCAAATTTGGTTTTGGCGTCGGCCATGTCTTGCACTCCATCAGCAGGGTGTTTGCGATGTGCCCAAGATAGTTCATGATATTGCTAATGAAATAGAAGCGTTAAAAAAATGACGGCCCTCTTATCGCCTATTTCCTCGTCACCCGACAGGGACCGTGATTTTGTTTACTTCCCTTATGCTTTTGCCGTCGCAATATATTTCTGTCGGTTGCGAGGCCAAATCCCGGGAATGTTACAAATTATATTATAAAATTTACATTTTTGCAGAAACTGTAACTCTTGGAAAATAGTCATTTTTTGTGAACAAAAATATCACAATCCTTAAAAATCAGAATATTAACGACAAATTCACCTTTCAAGTTGGCTCACCTTATGGTTAATAAAGTTCGAAGCACCGATGGATAAAAACGCACGGTTTACGGGGTTTGAAAAAGGGGTTGGCCCATGCGTGTTCTTTTGATTGAAGATGAACCTACAACGGCGAAGGCCATTGAAATGACGCTCGCGAGCGAAGGGTTCTCTGTCTACGCGACTGACTTGGGTGAGGAAGGTCTCGATCTGGGCATGCTCTATGATTATGATGTCATATTGCTCGATTTGAACTTGTCCGACATGCACGGTTATGACGTCCTGAAAAAGCTGCGCGCCGCCAAAGTACAAACGCCAGTGCTTATTCTTTCAGGCATTAGCGAGATGGACAGCAAGATCCGCTCCTTCGGCTTTGGTGCCGATGATTATGTCACTAAGCCATTTCATCGCGCCGAACTGGTCGCGCGTATCCATGCCGTTGTGCGCCGCTCCAAAGGTCATTCGCAATCCGTCATCCGCACAGGCAAATTGTCTGTGAACCTTGACGGCAAAACCGTCGAAGTCGATGGCAGCCGCGTGCATCTTACGGGCAAGGAATATGCGATGCTTGAATTATTGAGCCTACGTAATGGCACTACGTTGACTAAGGAAATGTTCCTGAACCATTTATATGGCGGCATGGACGAACCTGAGTTGAAAATCATCGACGTCTTCATCTGCAAGCTGCGCAAGAAATTGACCCTGACCACGGGCGGCGAAAACTACATCGAAACGGTGTGGGGCCGTGGATATGTATTGCGTGATCTGGACGATATGGAGCAGCCACTCGTCGCTTGAAGCGGCCTGACTTAACAGTTGATGGCTGCACCCATTGCCATTTGTGGTTTAACGCCGGGGCGGCAGACCAGCGAAAGTGATTGTGCTTTCGGCGCCATTCGCACTTAATGCACTGACGCCGACAAAATGATCATCCACGATCAAGCCCTCCAGGACGGTTTCGGTGTCCTGCAGTTCGCGTACAAAGCTCCAATCTTGCGCATCAGCGCGGCGCTGATACACGCGATAGGCTTGCGCGCCCGAGCTTGCGTTCCATTTGACCGTGGTGTTGGAGGTGACTGCGCCGCCCAATGTTGCCGACGCGGGCGCGGGCGGGGCATCGGCCAATGCCGTTGCGGTGAGAATGTTCAACATGGTCACCTTGACCAAATAGGCAAAGTCCATCTTGTCCACGGTGTCGCCATATTCGATGCCATTTTCGGTGCGCAGATCCTGATGCTGGTGATGATAATTTTCGACGCCGACGGTGTAACGGATGGCCGGAAAACCAAGATCGAGCGCTGGCAAATGGTCCCCGCCGCGCGCAAAGCGATCAGGGCGGCGGACGCCAAAGACATCCAGTGCCACGTCCGGATAGGCCTGAGCCGCAACCTTGTCAGCGTAACGCATAAGCGAACGGCTTGGGCCGTCATCTTCGCCGCCGCTGTTGCGGCGCGCCATTTGACCCACCAGATCTTCTGATGCGCGAATGCCTTCGCTGAAGACCCGCACGACATTATCAACCTTGCGTCCATCAGTGCCAAGCGTACCGCCAACAATATCATTGTTCAGCATGGCGCTGACTTTCCAACCCCGTTCCTTGGCGGTTTCCGCGAGCAGCCGCCCACCCATCAAGCCTTGTTCCTCGCCCGACAGCAAGGCAAAAACAATTGTCGCCTCGCTCTGCGGCTGTTGCGACATGATCCGTGCCGCCTCAATCACCAATGCGCTGCCCGAGCCGTCGTCATTCGCGCCCGGTGCGTCTTGGGTGAAATCCATGACGTCGGAAACACGGCTGTCGATATGGCCTGCGATAATGATAACATGATCCCAGCCCATTTTGCCGGGTTTGATTGCGAGCACGTTGACAATATTGACGCCATTCGGAATGCGCGGACCCGACATGTTGCGTTCCAGATATTCGGTCTGCAGGCAGCCATTACACGCCTTGGCGATTTTCGCGAATTCACTGTGCGCCCATTTGCGGGCCGCGCCGATGCCGCGTTTCGGGTCCGTGGCCGATGACAAGGTATGTCGCGTGCCAAAGCTGACGAGTTTTTCAACGTCAGCCTTCAATCGTTCTACCTTGGGTTTATTTGGTCCGCTGGCATATGCGGTTATGGGGGACGCGAAGCCGATAGCAATAAAGCCCGCTAATGCGCATAGTTTTTTCATCATTGTTCCTGTCCTATCCCGTCCGGCGCATGATAAGCGTGTTTAGCCCTCAACAGCGAAAATCAATTCGGCATGTTTCTGTAACCGGTCGACGAGATGTTCGCCCAAAGCAGCGCCCGGCGTGGTGACGCCGCCAGCGCCCTCAATTGCGCACAAGGCAATTGCGGTTTCGCTGATCATCTTGCTGGTGGAACCATAGCCGGGGTCACGGTCGCCCTTGACGCTGAAACGCGCCGTGCGGCCATCGGGATATTCTGCAACAAACAGCACGTCATAAAAGCCGGTTTCGCGTTCTTCTTTGGTGGGGCCTTCGCCGGGCTTGGGATCATCCGCGCCGCCCATCATGGGGGTGGAGGCGACATGCTTGGCAATGGCTTCACCCTGTTCGCCGGGGCCCGTGAGCATCATTTCGTCATAGACAAAATCGGCGCCATAAGCATGCTCCAGCAAATGGTTGGTGCGGTGAACATTTTTGGTGTTGATCGGGGCCATGACGAAACTGGTCGCCCAGCTGCCTAAGCTTTCATCATATTCGGGCTTATTGCCCGCTGGCTGCGGCGGGCCAGCAAAATCGGCAGACAGGCTGAACGGGTTGGTCAAATAGCCGATAACTGCTCGATCCTTGGCCGCGGCAGCCATCGTTGCTTTTAAGCTAGCTGCGGTGCCGCCCGAAAACGTGCCTTTCATCGCGCGCACACGGCCCTTCACCCGCGGCGCAGGCGCACCAAATGTTTCCTTGCAATGCTTTTGCAGCATCAAAACGCCCAAATCGAAGGGGATGGAGTCAAAGCCGGCGGAAAATACGATCCGCGCGCCCGACGCCTTTGCGGCTGCGTCATGCTGGTCGATTTTCTGGCGCATCCATGCAGGCTCGCCGCATAGGTCCGTATAATCGGTGCCATTGGCAACACAGGCGGCGACAAGTTCATTGCCATAAAGCTGATAGGGGCCGACGGTTGTCAGAACGACTTTCGTGCGCTTGACCATCGCGTCGAGCGTAGCGGGGTCAGATGCATCAGCCACAATCAAGGGCGTGTCTGCTGCGGCACCAATCAGGTCGCGCACCTCTTCCAGCTTGGAAAGACTACGCCCCGCCATCGCCCATTTCAGGCCCGTTTTGTCCTTCAGATATTCGGCAACCAAACGACCAGTATAGCCCGTCGCGCCATAGACAATGATATCGAATTCGCGTGGGGTGCTTGGCATGGAGGTTCCTCTCTTTGGGGTGACGGCATATTGGGGACAGGATTCTGCCCCGTAAGTTTACAAACATATATGCATGCGCCGCCTTTTTTGTAAACTTAGGAAGCGCGCGGGCGTGCTTTGGTATCGCGGCGCGGCGGGGGCACGCGCATCACTTTCATCAAATGCTTGTCATCGGGGCCAGTTTGAAATTCAAACGCGCCGCCCAACCGCATCTTAATACTGGTGACACCGTAAATGGCGCGTTCGAGGGCATAGTCAAACATCATGTCCCGCCCGAAACCCAACGCCCGGTCCCATTCCTCCGCAAAGCTACCTGCGTCAGCACGTTTTTTGAGGTTATAGGCCGAAATCCGTGACATCCCCACCGCCTGCGCCGCAGAATCGACCGTGCCCAGCGCCGCCAGCGCAATCAAAAACAACCGCTGCCGTTCCGGCGTCCAGCCATCATGCCGCACGCGGTCAAGCGTGACGGGAGTGAATTCAGGCTCATAGTCGGATATGGTTCGCATGATGAACTTTATTAACCTATATGGATAATATAGTCAAATCATTGGTTTTTGGGATGAGTTTGTTTGCGAGAAGATTTCCGAGACCCGGAGAGTGGGGGCATCCAAAGACATCTTTACCGATGCGCCTTAACCATCTTGTTCCTTATCCGCATCGCTGTTACCCCTATCATCTGCTTCAGTTAATGGGCGCAGAGCGTAGACAGAAATCAAATCAAGAAAGTACTGCCGAGATGCCTACTTCAACCTATGTTGTTCTTGCCATTTATATGGCCTTTGGCCTGCTTGAATTGTTTCGCACCCGCCTTTTTTCGAAGAATGAGCAAACCCGCAACGATGGTATTGTCGAAGTTATCAGCACAGTATTGCTGATAGTATTCACCCAGCCCGCCATTTTGATATTTGTCGACTATGCGCTCGGAGCGCTTCGTCCCGAATGGCGTGGAATGTTGTCAGCTATCAATATATTCTTGGCGATCGGGTTGTTCCTTATCCTGGACGACATGATGCAATATTGGCAGCATCGGGCATCGCATAGCTTCGCGTGGCTCTACAATATGCACCGTGCCCACCATAATGCCCGCTATATGAGCATCCGGTTGGTCTACCGGAACAACATTTTCTATTACGCGCTGATGCCAAGCATCTGGTTCTCGGCAGCGTTGGTCTACATGGGCTTGGGTTGGGTTTATGCTGGCCATGTTGTGGTCAAACAGCTTGTGATTATCGGGGCGCATAGCGATGTGGCATGGGATGCGAAGTTGCTCAAAATCAAATGGCTTTCGCCCGTCATGTGGGTTGTTGAAAGAACGATATCTACGCCGGCCACCCATCATGCCCATCATGGCCGCCATTACAGCGACCCAGCGGTGAACTATAAAGGTAATTTCGGAAATCTGCTGTTCTTTTGGGACGTTCTATTCGGAACCGCGAAAATTACCCGCACATATCCGCAAAGCTATGGGGTAGAGAATTTGCCAGAGGCGACTTTAGGTCAACAATTGGCGTGGCCGTTGTTTCCTGAGGCGAAAGCGCCTCGTAAAAACTAAGGAAACTGTCAAATCAACGCTATGCTAGCGTTTCCAGCTATCACACAGCAGTAATTCCGATCCTTTTCCAACCATATCAGCCTTTAAAACCCCCAATCACAACTTCGGCAATGTCACCCCGCGCTGGCCCATATATTTGCCTGCGCGGTCGGCGTAGCTGGTTTCGCAGGGCTGCTCGCCTTTTAGGAATAGGAACTGGCATGCGCCTTCATTGGCGTAGATTTTGGCGGGTAGAGGCGTGGTATTGCTGAACTCCAAAGTCACATGGCCTTCCCAGCCGGGTTCCAATGGCGTGACGTTCACGATGATGCCGCAGCGGGCATATGTGCTTTTGCCAAGGCAGATGACGAGCACATCGCGCGGTACGCGGAAATATTCGACGGTGCGGGCCAAGGCAAAGCTGTTGGGCGGAATGATGCATACATCGGTCTTGCGATCCACGAAGCTTTTCGGATCAAATTCCTTGGGGTCGACGATGGAGCTATCAACATTGGTGAAAATCTTGAACTCGTCCGCCACGCGCGCGTCATAGCCATAAGAAGAGAGGCCATAGCTGATGCAGCCATCACGGCGCTGCGCCTCGACAAAGGGTTCAATCATGCCCGTCGCTTGCGCTTGTTCGCGGATCCAGATGTCAGACAATATGGACATAATCACTCCCTGTTAACCGTTCCGCTTTTGCCATACTGCGAGGCGCGTGCAAGTGTTCGGCA